>JBKJOR010000122.1:0-3486 GCA_046595575.1 Pyrinomonadaceae bacterium
ATGGCGTGGATCGCCTCGTTCTGCAATTCTTTTGATTCTTTCCAAGTCAGGCCGCCATCGACGCTCTTGAAAAAGCCGCCAGCGCCTTTTCCGCGGTGGCCGGAAGTGTAAATGACCTTGGAGTCACGTGAGTCGACAAATAACTGGTCGAGGATAAGCTGCGGCTCATTGAGACTAGTGAGCAGCTTCCATGACTTGCCTGCATCCGCCGAGGTATGGATCTGGCCGTCCATCGTGCTGATGTAGAGACGGTCCTTATCGTGTGGATCGACTGCAATCGTCCGAACGTCACCGCCTGTCGGGCCGACCACTTCCCAGTCACTGAACTTCCCTGGATCGTGAAAAATATTGCCATCCGCAAAGGTAAATCCAGGCAGCAAAACGGTGGTGAGTGTCACCGCTAGAAGCGCGACGAGCGACCGAAAGGTTCCTTTAGACTTCTTAATCATATAAATCACTACTTTGAAGACAGCCGTGAACGATACGGCGAGATTCGGTACTTAAGATGACGAAAGCTGCAAGGCTGTTTGCATCCAAACGATCCGAAACAGTTGTTGTTGGGGAAACTGGTTACCAGAAGAACTCAACGCCGATAATTCTATAACAAAAATAAGTTAACGCAAAACTTTAATAAACGCAGAAACGGACGAGAATCGCAATGACTCTCGTCCGTTTCGAATGTTCACATCAAACTTCGATGTAAAGCTTTGCCGTCCGCTACTACGGTGCCGGGTTCTCTGCTCCAGGCGGTATGCGATAGAGCTTCGTTCTCGGTTCACCGTCAGGTGACGCACCGCCGTTTACAAGCGTGATGCGACTGCGGTCGAAGGTACGGAATGCGATGTGGTTCGTGATAAGGCGTTCACGAGCCGCGATCTCACGCTCCGTTCCGTAGTTGATGATGTAGCCCTGGTTATTCGGGTTGTTCGAAAGTTCAGCAAAGAACGTATCGAGACGTGACCTGATGTCATCGTTCGATAATTTGCCGAATTCGTCGACCAGAACAGGTTCGATGGTCGGAGCAACCGGTGCTGTCTCCGATGCGTCCTTGATACAGCCACAATCAACATCAAGTACGATACTGAGCGATGCGGTGACATTACCACCAGCCATCGACCGATCGGTCCTGACGACGATATTCGGCGTTCCCTGTCCGGATTCGATAGTACCCGAAGAAACGGTCCAGTTATACGTAATGTTCTGAGCAGTTCCACCGCTAGTGTTAGCTGTGAAGCTCATCGTTTCACCCGGCTGAGTTACGCCTGCCGGTCCACTAACCGTCAGAGTCGGGCACGAGCAATCCGGTACACAATCGCACGCAACGACCGTGATCGTCTGTGTCTGTGTCTTACCGCAAAGTCCGCAGCCGTCGTCGACGCCAGCAGTGATCGTGTATGTACCCGGAGCGAGTCCGCTTGTATCCCACGAAACATTAGCACCGGTACCGACGATACGTCCGCCCGAAACCGTGTAGTTGTAGGTCAGTACGTCGTTCTCAGGATCGCTCGCCGATGTAGCGACACTTACCGAAGTAGCATCGTTACACGTCGTGCCTTCGCGCGGCCGGAAGCCCGGCTGGCAACCTAGGGTGATCGTCGTATCACTCAAGGTAACGCTATTCACGTCAGCGAACTTATTCTCAATTTCAGCCTGTCTCTTGTCTCGACGTCCAGCGAAGAACTGGATGATGTATCCGTGCGGATTCTCAGACGGCTGGAAGCCGGGAGGTATCCCGTTCCACGAGGTGTTTACAACCCGCCCAACACATGACGTAGGGGCCTGCGGGAAACAGGGGATACTGATAGCAGTGTTGAAGTTCGTCTCGTCATCAAAGCTTTCAGCGTCCTGCTCGTTCGCATGCCACCTGTAGGCTAGACCGATACCGAACCAACGCGCCGGGAAGATCCTGAAGCCAGCGATCGCATCGATCGGGTTATTTTCAAACGCATTCGGGGTCCGACCGCCAATGTACTGCAACGAGCGAATCTCGAAGATCGGCTGGAAGTACCTGTTAACAGGGAAATCAACACCGATAGCTCCGGTGAGCTCGTCACCGCGACTGAGAAGCTTAGCCGTGCCACCGGGGAACTCTCCCTCAACTGCAGTTGTGTATGTGTAGCCAACGTTACCCGAGAGATTTGCCCATCGAGCAAGGCGAGCACCGGCAAACAGGGTCACGTTGATGTCACCTTTACTTCCGCCGGGGCTTGCGCCGCGTTGCAGCTGGTTAAACCCACTGAAATCATCGGCGCTATCTACGTAATATTTATACGACGCAATGATACCGGCTCCGATCGGGTTATTAATACCCGTCCAGCGCCACTTAACACCGCCCGTAAATGAATTGAAGGACGTTTCGCCATATGTGCGATTGATAAACGGAGCGTCAGGCAAGTACGAAGGCGCAGTCGTGAAGATCGTCGGCAACTCGTAACCAGCCGGACATCCTACAGGAGCCGGGCACGGAGCAGTTTGCAAGACGATACCCGGAAGGATGCTGCCGTAAATAGATCCGATCCCCGGGAAATTGTCAGCACCGTTACCACTCGAGAATGCCGGTCCCATCGTTGCACTGGTCAACGCCGGGAAGCCGAATAGAGGTCCCGAAAAGAACGGCGGGTTCAAGCCAAAAGTACCCGAGCTTCCGCCCACATATGGATACTGAACGAACGGCTGCGAACCTGTCGGCCGATAGACCGCGGTGTTTTCAAAAGCACCGGCTCCGGGTCCCGACGGTGCCCTAATTATGGCCGGGCCGCTTCGCAGAACTCCGCCGATGTTTAGCCGCGAATTGGGCAGGTAAAAGCTCGAAAGATTTCGGGGTGAATTAATCTTAACGTTGCGTAATGCTTCCGTCTCAAAGAACAATTCCACCCTGTTTGTAAGGCCGTATTGGAAGCTCAGAGGTACCGAGACGATATCGGCATTGCCGGGGTCCCGATCATAATTACTGTAAGCCACACTGAAGGTGAATTCACCCTTTCTCAGTGTGTCTCCATCATAAACCGTAAACAGACCTGTTGGTCCACCTACTGCCCCTCCGGTTCCCACTGTAGGAGCCGTATTTCTGGGGTCTTTGACCGATCTAGCGTCGCTTGATGCAGTGGTTTGCGCGGAAACCGCAAAGACAAACGTCAACAAGATCAGCGTAACGATCCATACTCTGTACGCGAGTTTCATCATATTCCTCCGCCGAAAATAAAAAAGTAAATTTCAATCTGTAGCTACCAATATACAATTACCGCAATATTTTAGTAGGCTACTCAAAGTATTACATACACCGAAAGTCTATCAAACCTGATGTTCAATACTCCGTGTGCACAAGCAAAACAGAAGTCTATATTTGCAAATTTACGAGAAGGCATTGACCAAAAGTCAACGAAATCTATCAGTTGGGCTCACCTTCTCTTGCATAGACCTTAACGTAAGCTATCCCGAAAATCAAGCATTTTTAACGAATTACGTAATTTTTCTTTACGCATAAAT
>JBKJOR010000283.1:0-2996 GCA_046595575.1 Pyrinomonadaceae bacterium
GCCCTGCTTATTCTTACCGGTTTGATCATCTCCATTTTCGGATCGTCGATAAATACGGCCTTCCTCTGGATTTTTGGAACGCTGGCTGCGGGCATCTTGCCGCCGAATGTCCTCCGCTGGTACTGGTGGCGTCTCAATGGACAAGGTTACGCTGCCGGTGTTTTTGGGGGAATGACCTTGTCCCTGGGCCAAGTGTTCTTTGACCAGTTCATATTCACTGAGCCCCTTCCGCTCTATATCGGCTTTCCAGTGATCGCGATCGCGTCAACGATGATTACCATCGCGGTTTCGTTAGTGACAAAGCCAACAGAGCTCGAAACTCTTAAGAATTTCTATCGCAGAGTTCAGCCTGCCGGGTTTTGGCAACCGGCAAAGCAAGCCCTTCTGGCCGAAGAACCCGGATTCAAAAAGCAGCTTTCATTCGGGATTGAATTCCTCAACACCATTATCGCGATGATCGGTATCACCGCGCTATATGTGTCGATGCTCTACCTAATCATTCACCGGCTGGAGGTCGCTTTCTCTCTGCTCGCGATAACCGTCGTATCCGTCGTGGCCCTATATTTCACGTGGTACAAGACGCTGCCGCCGGCTTCGGAGCCGCCGTCGGAAGATGCTGAGAATATTGACGAGCAAACCGACGAAGTCAGTGGATCGCGGGAGGCGGCATGAGATTCGACGGTAAGACGGTCGTGGTTACCGGAGGAGCGCTTGGCATCGGAAGAGCCGCGTGCGAGATATTCGCCGAGCGCGGGGCCGCTGTCTCGATTGTCGATCGAGATGAGAAGGCGGGACGCGAGTTGTGTGTCGCGATCGAGCGTGCGGGAGCGTCGGCCATCTTCAATCAAGTCGATGTTTCTAAATTTGACGAGGTCGTGGATGCCATGCAGGTAACGAACGCAGCCTTTGGGCGGATCGATTCGCTGGTAGTGAGTGCGGGAATTCAACGATACGGAACAGCTGTTTCGACCCCCGATGGGGAGTGGGACGAAGTACTGAACGTTAACCTGAAAGGAGCGTGGAATGCTGCACGAGCAGCGATTCCTTTTATCAACTCGGCCGGAGGCGGGACTATCGTGAACGTGTCGTCGGTACAAGCACTTGCCAGCCAGCAAAATGTGCTCGCGTACACGGTGAGTAAGCACGGACTGATCGGGCTTACACGTTCAATGGCAATGGACTTTGCACACGATAACATCCGTGCCAACGCCGTCTGTCCGGGAACGGTCGATACACCGATGCTCGAATGGGCCGCGTCGTTGGATCCCGATCCGCAGTCTGTATATGACGCCTGCAAAGCAATGCACCCGCTCGGCCGGATCGCGAAACCTCGTGAGATTGCAGAGGTGATCGCATTCCTGGCTCACGAAAGTTCTTCTTTTGTCACGGGAGCAGTTTGGACGGTCGACGGAGGATTGTTGACGCAGATTGGCGGTGTGCCGCAAACAAGCTGAGATAGAAATAAAACAATGGATAACTCAACGGCAAAAGAAAATCATCCGGCGGCAACTCAATATCATCCGCCACCAGGCCTGGACGCCGCGCTGGCGGCAGTGCCGCTCGTGAAGGCATCGAAGACTCCATCGACGATCGGTTATCTCACGAACTACAGCTTTCACATCTGGTACCAGATCGTGATCGAGGTTATGAAGCGGCGAGCTAAACAATACGGAATTGAAATAGTGATCGCGGACGCCGAGCTCTCGGTCGAACGTCAGATCGAACAGGCCCGCGAGATGGCGGGAACCGTAGATGCGATCGTTCTGACTCCGGCTAACACGAGCGGTCTCGAAGAAGTTCTCGCGATAGCTGCCGCAACCGGGACGCCGGTTGTTGTCGAAGCAAACCCCGTCGATGGAATGGCGACGATGGTTGCGATCTGCGATTACGACGCCGGATTCGAGCTGGGCACTTGGGTCGGGAACAACGTCACGAAAGCGGACGGCACGCCGCTGAGAATACTCGATGTCGGACTGCCATGGCTCAGACCGTGTTTGCTGAGGAGCGAAGGATTTGTCGACGGTGTGCGCAGCGTCCAAGCGGATGCCGTCGTCACCGCATCGATCAACGGTGAAGCGACACCATCTGTCGCTCAAAAGATAGCGACGGAAACGCTCACCGAAAAGGGTGCTGTCGATGTGATATTCGCGATGGATGATGAGACCGCGCAAGGTGCATATCAAGGCTATCTTGCAGCGGGCTTCGATCCAAATGCTGTGACCGTCGCAGGTTTCGGACTGTCGGGCGATCACGAAAAAGAATGGATGATGCGCGGCGAAGCGCTGAAGGTCAGCCAGGCGATGTTTCCGGAGTACGTTGCACTTCGCTGCGTCGATGGCATTATCCGTCTGTTCGACGGACAAGACGTGCCGATCCGCGATGTAACACCGACCGTTCCGATGACGGCCGAACGGCTAGGAAAATACTACCCGAAGAAGGACGGCGCGTGGACACCTGACCTCGTCGCCATTGCCTCGATACTGACCAAGGTGGCGTGCACAAAAGTTTAAGGGAAGCAGTTCGAATATTTTGGAGGATCCAATGAGATTTAAAACAGTCACAAACATTAAACGAGCGGTTTCTCTCATCACAATCGCGTTCATTTTTTCATTTTCAATACTGGCGCAGTCGAACACGGGCTCGATAACTGGCGTCATCACAGATCAGAATGGAGCAGTGGTACCGAGTGCTACCGTTACCGTGACGAATCAGGGAACAAACGAACAGCGGACCGTGCAGACGGATTCCGATGGGCGTTACGAGGTTCTTTCGCTGCCGACCGGCATCTATACGGTCGAAGGCAGCGGGACCGGCTTTCAGCCGACGGCCGTCAAGGGCCTGCGTCTAGCGGTCGGCGAAAAAGCGCGTGCAGATGTAGCAATGTCCCTCTCTGGAGTCGATGCGACCGTTACGGTGATCGACCAGACGAGAACGGATACAGAATCCGCGACGATCGGTGACACCATCGCCACAGAACGCGTTACTGATAATCCCAT
>JBKJOR010000462.1:0-2995 GCA_046595575.1 Pyrinomonadaceae bacterium
CGACGAGCTCGGCGGCGAATTTAAGGTTGTGCACATTCGCCGCATTGAGTCCTGCAACTTCGTGAACGTAGCTCGAGACGGCTTCAAGTAAGTTCGTCACGCCACCGTAATCGGCGAGGCCGTGGTTATTCACATTGAGCTCGCGCCAGTGTTCGGCATATCGAAGCAAGTGGTTGATGACTTTTTTCCCGTCTACTTCTTTATCGAGCCACGCGCGGTCGCCGGTCCACCGCAGATACTCCTTCGCCATCCGCGACATCGCGTAGTCGTTGACCGAGTACCATGGGCCGACGCCGGCACCGGTAAGAAACTCAGTGCCAAAATGCTTGTGCATGTCGAGCTTCATCCACATTTCCATCATGCCTCGAAGCACGCGCGGATCGAGCATCGACAGCAGCATCGCACTCAGGCTGATATCCCAGAGAAATGTTGTTGTCTCCCAATAGCGCGGCATTAGCGTGACGTAGGTCGTGCCGTACACCGAGTGCGGGGTGGTACGGCGAAAATAGAGAGCACTCATCACCGCTGAGTGATATATGCGTTTCACATTGTCGTCTGTCGTGACGAGTGTCGGGACGTGGCCCGAGAAGATGCTATTGCCCGGTGTGAACGCGGCTTTCAGCTGAGCATTCCATTCGTCAGTTGTAGCTTTCGCCACGGCATCGAAGCTGTTGACTATCGAGTCGAATTCTCGTTGCACGGACGCGGGGGATTCGCCGAGCGAGTTTACGAAAACGATCGACGCCGATTCTCGTGGTGCGAGGTCGAGTTCGTATATGATCCACGACGGCAATAAGTTCGTAGGCCGCGGCGATGTTCCCTGGAGAACGTAAGCCTCGGAGTGTTTCGATTTACAAAGGATCGCGTTCCGTCCGCGGTCGACCGTGCGGCTATTATCGTACTCGCCCGGCGAATACGCGGCGTTCCACGGTTTCACACTCTTTGCCGCTCCGCCGTTGATCGCAAGCTTGATCTCGGTCTTGCGTCGGGCCTTGGTCATGTTTGTGACCGTCAGCTTTACCGCCACCGACATCGTGCGAAACGGAATGACCATCGTGCTTTTAAGCTCGAGGCCTTTGTAGATCGAACGGCGCTCGACGCGATCAGGCTGCCAGACGAATTCGATCGGCGTCTTTGTCGCCGTGAAGTATTCGCCGTCTACATACATTACGCCCGTCAGCAACTCACCGCCTGCGCCGAGGGGCGCGACATTCATTTCGCCTTGGGCAAACGGCGGGAACGCAATGCTACGGACCGCCGTGACATCCATCGCGGCCTGAGCGCATCCCCATTGGTTCGTGAGGCCTGGCCAGGCGTACAGATCGAGAAACTTGTGAGTCATCGTTACCGACCGCATCGATGCGCAAGTCGGGATGTCTGGCAGCGGGACCGCTGGGTTCGTCTCATGCGTCCCTGCAGGGGAGCCTTCGATCGTAGAACCGACGAGTGCAGGTACGACCGCCGCAGCGGATAGTGCTTTTAGGAATTCCCGTCTCTTTACTTTTTCCATGGTCTTTTATTCGATCTCGATCCGAACGGTTGCGCATTCGAATGCGCCAAGCGAAATGGTCAGAGGTGAGAGCTGGGAGATCTTTCTCAGCTCGACCGATTCGGTGATATTCATCAATGATGCCGACCTGACGCGGGCCGGAAGGCCTATTGTCACGTCTGCGGGTCGACCGGTAAACTCCTGCAGTCGGACGATAAAAACTTTGTTGACGCTCGGATTGAGCGGAGCCGATGTGACCTCGCCGCGAATCTCACTCTCCGTCAGAGTTTTAACCGTGACGATTTCAACATTGGCTTGATCCAGCGAGAAGAAACCCTTCGAGAGTTCTTGCGGTGCTACACCGACATACTGCGTACGAAGCGGAACGTTGAAATCGGAACCCATCCGCCATGCTCTAACTGGATCGAAGATCCCTGCACCGGAGAAGCCGTACTCGAACACCATCCGATCGCTACGTCCGGGCTCGACCGTGGGTATATTTATGATGCCGACGTCGTGCGTGTCAGCCTGACTTCCCTGCCGGACTGCACGGGAATAGATCGTCGCTTCGGGCAACGGGAACTTGCCCGTAAACATTGCCGGCAATTCCGCGGGCGACCCTTGCGCACGGAGCTTTGTCGAAACAAACCCCGGAAAGACCCAGTGATAGGCTTGTCGATGTGCGATAAGGGCGGTCGAGCGCCCGTCAGTCATTCCCAGCAGGTGCTGTGTGGAAACCGCGTCCCGCCGCGCGCCCGGAAGATAATCATCCGGGAGGCGATCGAACCAACGCTGTCCGCCACGCATGACCCTTAAGTTGTCCTTCGAAATATTGAACGGGAACGCAAAATAATACGAATCATGCCAGTTGTTGTTGCCCCCGACGAACGGCATCTTCGTAGGATCGAGTTCGTTACGGAGCTCGACCCTGTCGAGATCGTTGTAGATCGAGATCCGCGTCACCGGAAATGACGATCCTTCACGGCGGACCGTGATCTCGCTCATATGGACACCCTTTTTCACGGTTATCTTTGGCGCAACAGGATACGAAACCTTCGAGGCTTCCGGACCCTCGACACGAAGCAGATCATTGAAAGGTCGCTCGCCAGTAGCATTCACTAACTCGCGATTCGCCGACTTGTCCCGAATGCTGCGGACGGTTCCGTCGGGATTCATCGCGATGTTAAATCGCGAATTGTCGGCCGTCACTCCGATCGCCGGTTTCAACGTGCTGATCGCCTTACCAAATGACGTCGTTATCTGATACGTCGTGTAGCCCATTGACGGAACACCCTTAACGATAAAGACGGCGTATCCGTTGTCGTCGATGTCGAATGGCACGGCTTTGCCGGCCGCATCTTTTACGACGGCGATCCGCAACTCGTCCGAAGGAGGGCGAAGTCGTACCACGTCGCTCCGGTTCCAGGACAGTCCGTTGTAGATCAATATCGGTGTCGTATTCGCATCCGGACTCGGCCGTCGATCTTCAAAGCGCGATGGATCGGC
>JBKJOR010000355.1:0-13783 GCA_046595575.1 Pyrinomonadaceae bacterium
GTCTGCGTTATATAACCGCCCGTCGTGTGAAGAATTCCTTTCGGCTTACCGGTCGTGCCGGAGGTGTAGAGGATGAACAGCGGATGTTCCGAATCCAGCTCGGCCGCCGGGCATTCGTCATCCACCGCTTCCATCAGCTCATGCCACCAATGATCACGGCCGTGCCGCCATGCGACCTTTGATTCGGTGCGCCGGAATACGACCATGTTTTCGACGCTCGGGCATTGTTCGGCTGCGGCGTCGGCTATGTCTTTCAGCTTGATCTCGGAACCGCGTCTGTAACCCCCGTCGGCGGTGACGATTAGTTTGCACTGGCCGTCATTAACGCGATCGCGAATCGCGTCAGATGAAAATCCACCGAAGATAACTGTATGCGTCGCACCGATCCGGGCACACGCAAGCATCGCGATCGATAGCTCGGGCACAAGCGGCATATAGAGCGCCACCCGGTCGCCGCTCACGACACCGAGCTTCTTCAAAACGTTCGCGAACTTGGACACCTGGCGGTGAAGCTGCAAGTAGGTCAACGTTCGCGTCTCACCGGGCTCGCCTTCCCAGATGATCGCGGCTTTGTTTTTGCGCCATGAGTCGAGATGACGGTCAAGACAGTTGTAAGCGATGTTAAGTTTTCCACCGACGAACCATTTTGCGAACGGCTCGTTCCACTCGAGAACTGTGTCCCACTTTTTGAACCAGTGGATATTCTCGGCCTGCTTTGCCCAGAAAGCTTCAGGATCGGCCGCGGCTTCGGCGTAGAGTTTTTCGTATTCTTCAAAACTCTTGACGTGTGCGGCCGCGGCAAACTCTTTCGGTGGCGGGAACATTCTCGATTCGTGAAGAATCGACTCGATACCTGTCGGGTCTGACATAGACTGCCAGTATAGAGCGCCGGTAGCCGGATTTTAAACTTCGGTGTCGCGAGACGTGCGGAACGTAAGGGCAATTGCGGAGTGAAGGATCACGACGAAAACGGAGCTGACCAAAAGAACACCGAGGCCCAACCGCAGATTACCGTATCGAGTCGACACCAGTCCGGTCAGCCAGCTCAGTGACGCGGCACCGCAGATGCCGGAAATAAAAAGCGGCATCGCCCGTTGGGTCGCCGTCGACCCGAACGCTTTTGTAAACCGGACCATATTGGTGGGAAAGATCGCCGATGTCCCAAGCCCCGCCGCGGCGGCTCCGACCAACGCCAGAGATTCGTCGAACACGATCAGGAATATGCCGATCAAGAGTGTTACGACACAGATCGAGAGCAGTACATTCTCCGAGACCCGTCGCGACACAAAAGCAGCGAGCCCGCGGCCGAATACGAGAAACGAAAAGAACACGACGGTCGCATTCACGCTATGCCCGGCGTCCTTGATCGATTCGGAATAGGTTGTCAGCCAGCCACCAAGTCCGGACTCGATCCCGATGACGAAAAATCCGAACAGTAAGAACAGCCACGCCGAAGGTCGCCGCCAGATCGGCGACCGATCAAATTCGGTGATGTTCACCCGCTGATGCGGTAGATCGCGAGCAGCCGCAAAGAAGCAGACCGCAAGAATGGCGAGCGCCGCGACGAGAATCACGGTAACCGACACTAAGCTTTTGCCGTCGGAGACGCGGGAGACAAATGGCTGACTGCAGATCGCTCCGACACCCCACGCAAAATTTATTAGATTGACAGACGAAGACTGCATCGGCGCGGGTGTCATTTCGATCGTCAGCAGATTGATCGCCGGTATCGTCATCCCGAGACCCGCGCCATAGACGAAGATCGCTAACCAGCAGAGATAGAATTCACTAAAGTTCAACCCGGGTAGCCCGGCGATCATCGCGGTGAGCCCGACGAGAGTCGTCACGACGAAACCCTGACGTCTCGCCAGTCGCCCGATAATCAAGGTTCCAAAAGCCGAACCGGCAAACTGCGCCAGCAGCAGTGTGCCCAATTCCACGTCATTCAATTGCAGTCGAGTTCCGAGAATAGGCAGCACTTGACCAAGCAGGACGGTGACGACGCCAATTACGAAGAAAGCAAAAAGTGTGTAGTATTTTAGCGTTCGCAATTTATCCGTCATTCAGGAATCGCTTACTTACCTGGGGGTTATGATATTGAGCCGTACGCCGTTCGTCAAAAACATCAAGCTATCTAAGGTTGTTAGTCTCGGTTTGTTCGCGACCTTCGTATTCGTCCTTGCGACCCAAGCCTCGGGCGCGTGGCAAACCGTCGGGAACGTCACACGCGTAACACGCTCGAAAACAAACGGGATGATTCTGGAGACATCGAGTCGCGCCAAGGTGCTGATCGAGTACTTCGACACCGACGTCGTTCGAATACGGATCGCACCGACCGGGGTCTTCGAACGTGACTTCTCTTACGCGATCGATTATTCGCTCGACCGGCACACACCGGTATCCAAACTCACCCAAAATGCGCGGGAGATCACTTTGACCAGTTACATCGGTTCGAGAGTCGTGATCTCGCGTTTGTCGTTTTCGGTCCGCATATATGACAACGCCGGCCGACTCCTATTTGGCGATGAAGCGAAGCGCTCGGTCATCTTCGATCGCGATACCGGCGAGATCCAAACAACCAAATTGAGAAACGGCGAAGTGGAAACTTATTACGGTTTCGGCGAGAAGGCGTTTCCCGAGATGTCGCGGACCGGTAAGTTCATAGTCAATTGGAACACCGATACGTTTTCATACCCGGTCGGTACCGACCCGATCTACCAGTCGATCCCGTTCTTTTACGCTTTGCGCGACGGAAAGGCGTATGGACTGTTTTTCAACAACACCTATCGCACTTGGTTCGATATGGGTAAAAGTTCGCCCGAGCGATATTCGTTCGGAACGAACGGCGGTGAGCTCGACTATTTTGTATTTACCGGGGGCAAAGATCGTTCGCCTAAGAAGATTCTTGAAGACTATGCGCAACTGACAGGCAAGACACCGCTGCCGCCGATCTGGGCGCTCGGAAATCATCAGTCACGCTGGTCATACTTTCCCGAGAAACGTGTCCGGGAGATCGCGGAGGGATTTCGGAGCCGGCGCATCCCTGCTGACGTCATCCACCTCGACATCGATTACATGGACGGCTATCGCGTCTTCACATGGGACAAGACTCGTTTCCCAGATCCGAAGAAACTCGTCGCCGACCTGAAAGCTGACGGTTTCCAAACGGTGCTGATAATCGATCCGGGTATCAAGGTCGACCCGAATTACGAGATCTATGCCGAAGGAAAACGGATGGGCTTGTTCGTGAAGAACCCCGACGGGAGTGAATTGAATCGCAACGTCTGGCCGCAGGCATCGGCGTTTCCGGACTTCACCGATCCAAAAGCGCGTGAGTGGTTCGGGGCAAAACACCGATCGCACGTCGGGGAAGGGATCGCCGGATTCTGGGTGGACATGAACGAGCCCGGAGTATTTCTGACCGATAGAACGGCGAAGCCGGATACCTTCCATCATCCCGACAAAACTTTTCCGTACAACACGCCGCACGCCGGCGAAGGAAGTCCTGGAACACATCAGCGATATCACAACGTCTATGGAATGCAGATGGCCCGTTCAACGTTCGAGGGTGTAAGGCGGCTTGGTCCCGAAAAGCGTCCGTTCGTCCTAACGCGAGCAGGTTTCGCAGGTGTTCAGCGATTCTCCGCGGTGTGGACCGGCGACAACTACGCGAGCTGGGATCATCTCGCACTTTCGATCCCAATGCTCGCAAACTTGAGCGTCTCGGGAGTGCCATTTATCGGGGCGGACGCCGGCGGGTTCAATGATCGACCGAGCGGCGAACTTTATACCCGCTGGCTTCAAGCCGCCGTTCTAACTCCGTTCCTGCGATCACATTCGGTCGGTTGGGCGGGTAACAAAGAGCCCTGGGAATACGGTGACGAATTTACCCCGATAAATCGCGCGTCGATCGAACTGCGATATAAATTCCTCCCATTTCTGTACTCGCTTTTCCACGAACACGAGCGAACCGGTCAGCCTGTAATGCGACCACTCTGGTACGAGTTTCCGAATGATAAGCTGACGTATCTAGTCAGTGACGAATACATGGTCGGCAGTGATGTGCTCGTCGCACCCATCGTCAAAGAGGGGATGCGGCATCGAGACGCATATTTTCCGGCGGGAGCGACATGGGTGAATTGGTGGACAGGCGAGCGATTCGAAGGCGGTAAGCAACATCGCGTTCAGGCTCCGCTCGATACGCTTCCGATCTTCATCCGTGCCGGTGCGATCGTCGCGACGCAGGACGTGGTGCAGCACACCGGTGAAATGCCGAATGCGTCCATTACGCTGAATGTCGCCGCCGGCATTGAACCGGGCACAACGGAAAAAACCGAAATACATCAAGACTCCGGCGACGGGTACGGCTACCGATTCAGCGAATTGCGAACGATCCGAATCGAACATCGCCAAGGCTCGGTGAAGTTAAAAATGATCGGGGATTTTAAAGGTCAGCGACTCCGCTTCCTGGAAGCCTTTGGCGTCACTGCCGATCCGCGTGAGGTACAGGTTGATGGACGGAAGGTAGACCATACATACAACGCATCGACTAAACGTGTCCGCGTTGAGTTGCCGGAAAATGTAACGGAGATCACGATGATTCGGTGAGCGCTGAGTGATGGTGCATCGTGGCGACAAAATGCAAAAGCCCGCGCGTAAGCAACGGCGATATGGTCAGCAAAGGGTAATGACGCCGCCCATCCACACGGTGCAAAAGCCCGCGCGTAAGCAAGGGCGATATGCTCAACATAGGGTAACGACGCCGCGCGTCCGCACGGTGCAAAAAGCCGTGCGTAAGCAAGGGCGATAGAGACGTACGTTAGGTTGGATCAATTACTTTCTCGCGGCGACGGGCGACTCCGGCCGACGGACCATCGAATGTCACCGTGAAGCCAGGTACCGAAGGTTCGGAACGTTAAAAGGTGCGCGAGCGGAAATTCGTTTTCCTCGTAGAGTTCAAATCCGTATTCATCGAGCATGGGAGTGTCTCGCTATTTATCTTCGAGCTGCATGGGACCGTCGTTACCCCAGCGTTGAGCATATCGCCCTTGCTTACGCGCGGGCTTTTGCACCTTACGCAGACGCCGCAAGTACAATCAAATCTACTTGTCGCCCGTCACGCGGGCGGTCGAGTTACGCACGATCAGTGTCGGCTCAACGCTTAACACCTCGGGGATCTTAGCGTCCGTTCCTCCTGCAAGCCGCTCCAGAAGGGTGCGTGCGGCGAGACTTCCCATTTCGAAAAGCGGCTGGCGGATCGTCGTCAGGGCGGGATTGTGAAACGCCGCGGCATAAATGTCATCAAAACCGAGAACCGAAACATCGGCCGGGACACGGAGACCCATCTCCTCCAAAGCCCGGATCGCACCGATCGCCGAAATGTCGTTGAACGCAAAAACTGCAGTAAATTTTTCGCCGGTGGCCAATAGCATCTTCATTGCAGAATAGCCGACCTCAGGCGACGGCGAATCACCCTGGAGCTGTACCGTTAATTTCGGATCGATCGGTATATTCCGCATTCGGGCAGCGTCACTGATCGTTTCGAGCCGGACGTTTGAGTCGGAGCTAAACTCCTGCCCCTTGATGACAGCGACCCGCCGATGGCCGAGGTTGTATAAATGTCCTACGCCCAATTCCGCGGCGTGCTGGTGATTGAGTATGACGTTCGTGACGCCGGCGACGTCCTCATGACCCGAAACGTTCACCGTCGGTAGATTTGGTTCGGAACGGATCGGCGTATCGACCGCGATGACGCCTTCGACCTGACGTTCGCCTAGCATCCGCGGCAGCTCGACGAGCAGGTCCTCGCGATGCAGGTGACTGGCAGTCAGATAGAAATAGCCCTGCTTTGAAAGCACGGCTTCGACGCCGTTCAGTACCATCGATGAGTAGCCGTCACTTAATTCCGGCACGATAACGCCGAACGTGTGCGTTCGCTGAACACGCAGGGAACGAGCCAGGTAATTCGGCCTGTAGTTCAGTTCTCGTGCGGCCGAGAATATGCGGTCCTTCGTTTCCTTCGGGATTGAAACCGCTGTCGGCGCGTCGTTCAGAACGAGGGAAAGCGTCGTCGTCGAGAGATTCAAATGTGCGGCCAGCTGTTTAAGGCTCACGCCGTCCCCTTTTGAGGAACGGCCGGCGACAGGAGGCTCGCCCGCTTTGGGCTTTCGGGGCATGCCAGAGATAGTCGCACACGGTATCAGTCAAATCAAGAAAGCGTAATAAGCAGATTTGGCACTTTATTGGTTTTACCAAATAACAGATGTGGTTTATCTAGCAATCGTTTAGGTGTTACGAGAATAAGGTTGACAAGGAAAATCGAAGGGTGCTATAAAAACTACTAAAACGATTTACTAAAACGATTTACTCAATCGATTTACTTTGGAATTTCACGTCGGGCAAAACCCAACCCAGCTTCTCACGCTCGACGGGCTCTGGTTATCAAACAACACTTCGGTCTATACCATTTCTTGGAGGAATCTTATGCGGGAAACAAGTTTCAGGATCGCCAGCATGCTTAGCTGTCTGGCGCTGATCATGCTTTTGTCGGGGATCGGGCACGCCCAGTTTCGAGCGGGTGTTCAGGGGAGTATCAGCGACGGGGCAGGCGGCTTGGTGCCCGGGGCTATGGTCGTGTTGACCAGTAAAGAGACCGGCCAGACCCAGCAGACCGAGACGAATGAAGAAGGACTCTACAGATTTTCCAATCTCGGGCCTGGACTCTATTCGATCGCCGTCGAGAAACAAGGCTATAAGAAGACGGTCGTCGATGAAGTAAAGGTCGACGCGGAGTCGGTGAGGGGGCAAGACGTAACACTTGAAACCGGCGGCATCAGCGAGACGGTTACGATCGAAGCCGAAAATACCGGAATCCAGACCGAGGACGCGAATGTTCGCAAGACGATATCCACCGAAGAGATACTACGGCTTCCGCAGGTCGGACGCGATCCGTACGAGCTTGCCCGCCTAACGCCGGGTGTTTTCGGATCCGGAGCACGAAGCGCGAGCGGCGGCTCGGTCCGCCTGCCAAATACGACTGGGCCGGGGGGATCGGGGGTTTCGATCTTCCAGACTGAGAATCAGGTACCGATCTCGGCCAACGGTCAACGCGTCTCGGCAAATAGTTTTCAGATAGACGGCGTCAGCGTCAACAGCCAGACGTGGGGCGGCGCTGCGGTAATAACTCCAAGCCAGGAGGCGGTCAAAGAAATTCAGATCAGCTCCAGTACTTACTCCGCCGAGGATGGGCGCAACTCGGGCGCCGTGGTCAAAGTTGTCAGTAAGAACGGAACAAACGATTTTCACGGAAGTGCATTTTTCAAATATGCCGACCCAAGCCTCAATGCCTATAATCAATTTGGCAACGGCACACGCGTAGAAAATAAATTTCGCCAGTACGGCGGAAGTATCGGCGGACCAATCCTCAAAAACAAGCTTTTCTTTTTCTTCACCTACGAGGGAGCCCGAAACAAGAGCAATGTTCCCTACAATGCCTGGATCGAAACTTCTCAGTTTCGTCAGGGAGTAATTAATCAACGACCCGGCGGCACGACCTCCCGAATATTTCAGGCAACGGGTATCGAACCCCGGATTCTCTCATCGATCCCGGCTACTTGCGCATTCGCAAACCTCCCGCCAGCGAGGTGTCAGGCAGTCGCGGGCGGACTGGATCTTGGTTCGATCGGACCGGGACCGTCGGCGATGAACCCGTACATAGATGGGTTCGGAATGTCGACGGGGGCCGGTTTTGACGGCATCCCGGATATTCAGTTTGCGCAACTTGCCAATCCCGCTTCATTTTCCGGAAATCAATACAACACCCGCGTAGATTTTCAACCGACAACGAAAGATAGCTTCGCGGTATCGACATTTTTCACGCCGACCGAGAATCTCGCAGCCAACTCGGGGGCCAGAAGCCGGCCGATGGCCGACATTAGTTCGCCGAGGTTTAACTGGGCGGCGACCGCGATCTATACTCGCGTTTTGTCATCGTCGATGATCAATGAATTCAGGTTCAACTTCAATCAATGGAAGTTCAACGAGATCACTTCGAATCCGGACGTCAACTTTGGTATACCGCGCGTCGAGGTTGAGGGCCTACCGTTCGATCGAATACGCTTTGGTGCGGACCGTTCGGAAGGTACGCCGGGTAACTATAACGAAAGTCAGATGGAGTTCCGGGACGTTTTTAATTGGGTCATAGGAAATCACATCTTAAAGATCGGTGGCGAGTGGCGGAAAGAAGTTAACAAGAATAGTTTGATCGGCGGGGCGAGGCCGTTGTACTCATTCGTTGGTCTATGGAACCTCGCTAACGACGCTCCTATCTTCGAAGCGATCAATGCTGACCCGGTAACAGGCGGACCGGCAACGGGAGAACGCGAGTTTTCCAGCAACAACTTTGCACTTTTTGTACAGGACGATTGGAAGGTTCGACCGAATCTTACGGTCAACCTTGGCCTGCGTTGGGAATACTTCTCGCCGCTGTCGGATAAGAGCGGTCAGCAGAGCAACCTGTTTCTGGGTCCTATCGGACTTGTCGATGCGCAGGTCCGCCCTGTAGATCAGCTCTACGAGTCGGACTGGAATAATTTTGGTCCGCAGGCCGGTTTCGCGTATTCACCTGAAATGTTCAAGGACAAGCTGGTCGTTCGCGGCGGCTTCGGGATTGGATACAACAGGCTGCCGAATACGATCTTTCTCAACGCGCGAGGTAATCCTCCGAACTTCGCACGATTCGGAATATGTTGCGGACATACCGGCGAGCCCTTCGCCAACGGTCGGATAACTTATGTTCTCGGCTCGAGCAATTCCCCAGACAGCTATCCGGCGAATCCAGCTTTTGCTCAGGGCATTAACCCGACGACGGGCGCCCCCGTATGCTGCTCGGTCGAAATTTACGGATCTCCACAGGAGCTCCCGACCGCTTCCGTCCGACGTTATTCTTTAGACGCGGAGTATGAACTGCCTTTCAAGCTCATCGGTACCCTCGGTTACCAGGGCAGCTCCGGAAGCAATTTTGTACGACTTGTAAATCAGAACTATATTTACCCGCAGACGAATCCTGCTTTCTTCGCGACCTATTTCGCCACCCCGGACGTTGATACAAATTACAACGGCATGAACGCGCGTTTACGGCGGCGGTTCTCAAGCGGATTTCAATTCGACGTGGTTTACCGCTGGAGTAAGAGCCTCGACACACTGTCATATGAAGGTCCGGGCTTCGTCACGAATCAAACCTATCCGGTCGACAACAGCACCGAAAAGGGTCCGTCCGATTTCGACGTTCGGCACAACTGGGCGATCTCCGGACTGTGGGATATTCCCACTCCGTTCAAGGGCGATTCGTGGACATCGAAGTTACTTGGCGGCTGGCAGATCAACGGAATCTGGTCGTATCACACGGGTTTCCCATGGACACCAAAAATAGGTTCCGGTGTCAGATCTTTGAGCGGAGACTTCTTCGGTCCTATCCGGCCAATCGCATACTACGGTACACAGCCCCTTTCAAACTCGAATGAGAACTTTTTGAATGGCGGGATTTTCCCGAACAATATTATTTCCAACGAGTGCGATAACCCTGCGTTCCCCCAAGGCTGCAGCGCTTACTTCCTTACGAGGACAAACCGCGACGGGACCAACACGCCAACCTACCTGGTTAACCCTCCAGGAGTAGGGCGAAACGTTTTTCGTGGCCCGAAGTACCGGGCGTTGGACATCAGCTTCGTCAAAAGATTTAAGCTAGACGGACTGGCGGGCATGTTAGAAGGAACCGGATTGGATCTGCGTGCGAATTTCTTCAATATCTTCAACCAACTGAATTTTGATAATTTTCAGTTCGATGACGACAGCACCAGGGCCGATCGGGCGCAATTCGGAATTCCGCAACGGGCTCTCTCGGGTCGTACCGCGGAATTGCAAGTACGGTTCAATTTCTAATCAGATCAAACTCTGGTGATGCGGGTGCGTAGATTGCGCACCCGCATCTTCGACCACCTGGTATTGACCGGCCGCGGGTCTGATCCCGTGCGTCCTCATCCTTCAGAGTATGCAGCAGACACTGAGAATAATCTGGTTCGCCCTTTTTGTCGTACTGCTGCCGACAGCCGCACTCGCACAAGTAAAACAACTACAGCACGAAAGGCGCATCAACGCTTTGATCGCGCAGATGACACTGGCGGAAAAGCTTGGTCAGCTGCAGCAGCTCGATGGTGACTATCGCGGCTTTGCCCGTCCGGAACATTTCGAAATGGCCCGGAAAGGGCTGCTCGGATCGACACTCAACGTTCGCGGTGTCAAAGACACGAACGCGCTCCAGCGTGCGGCGATGGAATCGCGATTAAAGATCCCGATGCTGTTCGGGTTCGATGTCATCCATGGCTATCGAACCATCTTCCCTGTACCGCTCGGCGAAGCTGCGAGTTGGGATCTGGCTCACATCGAAAACAATGCGGCGATCGCCGCGGCCGAATCTCGCGCCGCGGGTGTTCACTGGACGTTTGCCCCAATGGTGGACATCGCACGCGATCCGCGTTGGGGCCGGATCATCGAAGGCGCTGGTGAAGATACCTATCTCGGCTCGGAGATCGCTGCGGCCCGGGTTCGTGGATTCCAGGGTACGGATTACAGCGCAACGAACCGGGTCATGGCGACGGCGAAACATTGGGTCGGTTACGGAGCCGCGTTGGGGGGACGCGACTACAACACGACCGATATTTCTGAACGTGCGCTTCGCGAGATCTACTTCCCTCCTTTCAAGGCGGCTGTCGATGCCGGCGTCGGTTCGTTCATGACGTCCTTTAACGACCTTGACGGTGTTCCCGCGACGGCGAATCCATTTGTTTTGAAAGATGTGCTGCGTGACGAGTGGAAGTTCGACGGTCTCGTCGTTAGCGATTACACCGCCGTCATGGAGCTGATGTTTCACGGTCTGGCTGCAACCGAAGCTGACGCCGCTATGTACGCCCTCAATGCCGGTACCGACTTGGAGATGGTCAGCCGATACTACAACCAGCATGGACCGCAACTCCTTCGAGACCGAAAGATCAGCATGGCGACGATCGACGAAGCGGTCCGACGCGTCCTTCGAATTAAGTTTCGGCTCGGTCTCTTTGATAAACCTTACGCTGATGAGGCTCTGGAGAAGCGTGAAGTTTTCAAACAGGCGAACCGTGATGCCGCAAAGCTCGCCGCCGAAAAGTCTTTTGTACTCCTGAAAAACGATGACAACACGCTTCCGATAAAGGAGGAACTCGACGAGATCGCGATCGTCGGAGGGCTCGCAAACGCTAAAGCCGAGATGAACAGCAACTGGGCCGGAGATGGAAAGCCCGAGGATCCTGTCACTGTAGTCGAGGCCCTGAAGCAGAAATTCCCGCGAAAGAAGATTCGGTTTGAAACGGGATGCGATGCAAAGTGCGATAGTGACGCGGGATTCCCTGCGGCTGTCGATGCGGCGAAGGATTCGGATTTCACGATCCTCGTCCTTGGCGAATCGCAAGATATGAGCGGCGAGGCTGCGTCGCGAAGCAATATCGATCTTCCCGGCCGACAGCTGGATCTCGTTCAGGCCATTCACGCGACCGGAAAACCCTACGCCGTCGTACTCATTACCGGACGACCGCTGACGATCAACTGGCTCAACGAAAATTCACCGTCGATCTTGCTGGCGTGGTTCCCGGGAACCATGGCCGGACCGGCGATCGTCGACACTCTGTTCGGGGACGCGAACCCTGGCGGAAAGCTGCCGATCACGTTTCCCCGATCCGTCGGCCAGATCCCGATCTACTACAATCAGAAAACGACCGGACGCCCCTTGAAGGCGTTGGAGAAATACTCGTCGAAGTATCTGGACATCGTTAACGCACCGCTCTACCCGTTTGGTTACGGTCTCAGCTACACGCGGTTCCAGCTCGTCAACCTCAAGCTCGACAAGCTCCGCATAACTCCCGCCGAGACTCTTAAGGTCAGCATCGACGTCTTCAACCGCGGGCGTGTCCGAGGCGATGAGGTTGTCCAGCTTTACATCCATGACTTCGCTGCAAGCGTCACGCGTCCGGTGCGAGAATTGAAAGGATTCAAGCGCATTACACTCGATCCGGGTGCGAAGCGGACGGTCGAGTTCACGCTAAAGGCCGGCGATCTAAAATTCCTGGGACGCGATATGAAACCGGTGCTCGAGCCCGGCGAGTTTCAGGTGATCGTCGGGACGAGCAGCGACAACGGATTGCAGAGCGTATTCGAGCTGGTGGATCCCAGGCAAGGAACGCGGCCAGTCGCTGACGTGCCCCTCGATCCGCCACCCGCCGCACCGATCCCGACCGCGAGTGTCTCCCCCGAAGATGACGCGTTTCTCGAGGACTTGAGCAGGAGGGCATTCCGGTATCTGTGGGATCGCACCAATCCGAAGAATGGGTTGACGCTCGATCGCTCACCCGCCGACGGCAGCGATCGCAAGTCGGATCATCGCAGCTACAAAATCGCGAGCATTGCCGCATCGGGCTTTGCATTAAGCGGAAACTGCATCGCGGCGGACCGCGGTTGGATTACACGCGAGCAGGCAAGGGACCGGACGCGGACGACGCTCGATTTTTTTGCAAATCGGACGCTCCATCACAACGGATGGTTCTATCATTTCGTCGATTATGAAACCGGCGAGCGACGGTGGAACAGCGAGGTCTCGACGATCGACACGACTCTCCTTCTCGGCGGAGTCCTGACAGCCAAGCAGTGCTTCTCCGACGACAAGACGATCGTTGATCTCGCTGACAAAATCTATCGCCGGGTCGATTTCAAGTATATGCAGGCGGCCGATCCGTACCTCATCAGTCACGGATGGAAACCTGAGACGGGCTTCCTGAATAATTATTGGGAACGCTACAGCGAAGAGACGATGCTGTACCTTTTGGCGATCGGATCTCCGACGCACCCTATTTCGCCCAATGCCTGGTATGCATTCGAGCGGCCATGGAACGAATATCGCGGCCTCCGTTATATCGGATCCGTGTCTCCCCTTTTCATACATCAGTTCTCACACGCCTGGGTCGATTTTCGAAATCGTCAAGAGCGCCGCCCGCCTTTCATCAATTACTTTGAGAACTCAATACTTGCAACACGTGCACAGCAAAGATTCTTTACCGAGGTCTTGAGCAAAGAGTTTCCAAAGTACGGACCGAACATGTGGGGCATGACTGCGTCGGACAGCCAGCGAGGGTACGTCGCATGGGGTGCCCCGCCCCGCCACGATCGAACAGACGGCACGGTAGTTCCGAGCGCGCCTGCTGGGTCTCTAATGTTTACACCCGAGATCTCGCTGCCCGCACTTCGCAAGATGAGGGAGGAGTACGGTAATAAGGCGTACGGCCCATACGGATTCGCCGACGCTTTCAATCCCCACACGGGATGGGTCGGGCCCGACGTTCTCGGCATTGACCAGGGAATAACGCTACTCGGCGCCGAGAATCTGCGAAGCGGGAAAAACTGGCACTGGTTCATGCAGAACGACGAAATACGTCGTGCCCTGCGTAGAGTTTCGCTATACTAACCGGCGATCGTGTTTGTGTCATTTTGTGTTGTTCGTGTCTTATTGCCTATAGCGTCTTTCGTGTCGCTTCGTGTGGTTCGTGGTTCGCTTTGATCTCGGGTCACCAGCGCTTTAAGGGAGTAACCACGAACCACACGACGCGACACTAAGTCTTGAATACTACGAAGCAGGACTTAGTGTCGCTTCGTGTGGTTCGTGGTTACTCCCTTAAAGCGCTGGTGACCCGAGATCAAAGCGAAC
>JBKJOR010000307.1:0-3071 GCA_046595575.1 Pyrinomonadaceae bacterium
ACTCGCGACTCTACCGTGGTTATCGACGAACCGGATCGAACTGTCCTGCTTACCGACAATGAGACGATAATCATCGACAAGGAACCGCGGATCGATATTGTTCCCGCTAATCGTCCACGCAAGGTCTATACCGGCATGTGGGGCCAGGTCGAACTGATCACTGTAGGGTTTGCGCTGCTTGCCGTTCTAACCGTCGTGCTGGTCTACTTATTCCTGGTTCTGCCGACGCTCCGGGAGCTGGAGTACAATCTCGCGGAACGCGACAGGATTGAGCGTGAATTGACCTCCGCACGCGACAAATATGGGTCGATCACTGATACCGAAACCCACGTCGCTCAGTTGATGACAAGCGTCGACGATTTTGAATCGCGGTATCTGCCGGTTGCCGCGAATGGACGTACGTCGCTCTATCAACGGATCAACTCGTTGATCTCTGGGTATGGCCTGGTCAACACGTCGGGTCCCGATTACGCTCCGCTCGAAACACTTGAGCAGAATGACGCCGTACAGTCGGATCAGGACCGAGGCCGATCTAAATATCGGAGCCTGTTCCCCGGCGTCTATGTAACGATGACCGTCGAGGGTTCGTATCAAAATATCAGGCGGTTCATTCGCGAGGTCGAGACCGGAAATGATTTTGTCGTAGTCAGCGCCGTGGAACTTGAGCCGTCCGACGCGGAAAAGCCGCCGGCACAACAGACGGTTCAGACCCAGCCGCTCAGCGGTCCGTTCAATCCGAATAATCCAACTGCGATCACCCCGTCTCAGCCATCGCAGCCCGCAAGGCCGCGAGGAAAGACGCAGGGCGAGGTAGTAAGTTTAAGGCTTGAAATGGCAGCGTACTTTCGCAGAGTGAATGTTGTCCCGCAGATCACGGCGCCGACTGATCAGTAGTTTTTAGATCATGAATCCTTTTGAAGGTAAATCGCCGACCGAGAGAAATAAGATCATCGCCGCACTCGTGCTCGGCGCTCTGGCGCTCGGCTCGCTGTTCTTTGCGTTTGGCGGTTTCGGTATTTTCTCCAGTAAGACGACAGTTTCTGTAACGGTGCCGACGCCGACGGCGACGCCTGCTTCGACAGTGCCACTTAATGCGCGCGATTTTACTATTCCTTCCCAGGGGGAGCAGGACTTCGGGTACAGTACGACCCCGATCGTTTGCTGCGGAACCGCGACCGGACCGGATCCGGGCCGCAACATATTCGCTTTTTACGAACCGCCCCCACCGACGCCCTACGTTCCGACGCCGCTTCCGACACCTAAGCCGGCCACGCCGACTCCGACGCCGGATATCATGATCACGGTCGTAAATCCGCAGAGTGTCTACGCCGGGTCACGCGGTTTTCGTCTCGAGATTACGGGCGAACGCATGCAGTCGGACGCAAGAGTGTACTTTAGCCAGAGTGAGTTGAAGACGACCTTTGTAAATGAGACGAGACTGGTTGCCGAGGTTCCGGCTAATTTCATCACGAGCGAGGGGCCGCGGCAGATAATAATTCAAACCCCGGATGGAAAGAAGTATTCGAACGCAATGTCGCTGAACGTGCAGGCTCCACCAAAGCCACAATTTCAGTACATAGGAATGATCGCGCGGAAACGGAGCAACAACGATACGGCTTATTTCATGGAAGCCGGTCGTCAGACGCCGGTCAGCGCACGGCTCAATGACATAGTAGGCGGTCGCTTTCGGCTGATCAGCATCTCTGCCGAGCAGACGATCTTTGAGGACGTAAACCTAAGTTTCAAGCATCCGGTGCCGCTCTTTAGACCCGCACCCGGAACGGCCGCCTCGACGCTGCCGCCATCGCGACCCGGTATCCAGGGCGGCGAGAACTATATTCCGTACACTCCTCCTAACACCAACTTCCAGGTACAGCCGGGTCAGAGTATCCCGGGAATTCCGGATAACATTCCGCGTTACGTTCCTCCGTCGAACATGAACCGGCCTCCGCCACAAAAACAGGATGATGATGATGAGGATGGCGACGGCAAACCCTAACAGCTCGCGGCAGAGCGAGTCCGGCATGACGCTCATCGCCGTGATGGGGATGATGGTGTTGTTCGCTATCGCACTTCTCGCGGTCGCCCCTTCGGTTCAGATCGAGGTGCAGCGTGAAAAGGAGCTCGAATCTATACGACGCGGCGAAGAGATCGCCGAAGCGATAAAACTCTACATTGAGCATCACCGCGGGACGAAGCTTCCCGAATCGATCGATGATCTTCTCGAGGGTATCCCGCAAGGTACGAAAAAGCGGATGATCCTTCGCCCTTCTGCGGCCACCGATCCGCTAAGCGAAGATGGAAAGTGGCGGTTAATAAAACCCGATCCCCAGATAATTTCGGCGTTCGCCAAGCGGGTGCAAGCCTACAATAACGGCCTTCTGCCAAACAACGCGAGCCGCCTTCTCGATCGCTATTCGATACAGTTACTCGTAAACCTTAATACGGGAACCGAAGACGAGATCGACCCGAACGAGGACTTCGACGTTACGACTTCGAATCAGCCCTTCATCGGTGTCGCCAGCCAAAGCCGGAGCAAGTCTGTGCTCGCTTACTACGGGATCGAAAGGCACTCCAACTGGATCTTCACACCCCTTTTCCGCGGAACGGGAACTACCGTCGTGGGAACCACGAAACGAGACACGGGTCGACTTGTCCCTTAAAAGTTTAAAGGTGAAAAGGTGAAAAAGGTGCCGAAGTAAACGGCCTTTAACCTTTTCACCTTTTCACCTTCACTAGTAGTCGAAGACGATATTCGCGAACGCTTTTACGCCGATGTCGAGGCGGCTGTCATCGATAATAAAATCCGGGGTGTGATGGGCAGCGGCCGTTTTAGGGTCCTGGCCTTTTTTCATTCCTCCGACCATGAAATAAAACGCCGGCGCTTTTTCGCCGAAATACGAAAAGTCTTCTGCGCCGGTTACCCACTCTGACGAGCGAACGTTTTCCTTACCGGCAGCTCTTACTCATTTCTTGCCAGTGCGCATTTCTGCCACCGCTTTCCGCAATTCGTCCATCGTCGTGATCGTGCCATGCACGGGTACTATCCAGTCGACCGCAAGTTTCTGCGA
>JBKJOR010000359.1:0-2957 GCA_046595575.1 Pyrinomonadaceae bacterium
CTGCCCATGCTGTAAAACAGATAGGCCTCGTTGCTTTCAGTCTGCTGTTTCGCCAGGAGTTTTTTCTCTTCGCCGCTTAGCCGGAGACGCAGACCATCAGAGATCTCACTGGCGATCTCACTTTGAACGGCGAGAATATCCGACAATTTGCGCGTGTACTGCTCGCCCCAAAGCCGGCTGTCATCGTTCACGTCTACGAGTTCCGTGCTGATCACCACATCGTCGCCCCGCTGCGTCAACTTGCCTCTCAGCACCGCCCGCACGTTCAGCTCGCGGCCTACTGTCTGTGCATCTACTTCCTTTCCCTTGTAACGCAAGACCGAGCTGAGCGAATTGACCCTCAGGCCAGGCAGTCGCGACAGGCGGTTGATGATGTTGTCGCTGATGCCTTCGGAAAGATACTCGGTGCCGGGTTCGCCCGTCGAATTAATAAACGGCAATACCGCGATCGAGTCGATCGACCCGCCGGCCGGATTCGCAAAGAAAGAATAGTACGTGAGACCGGCGGCGAGTATCAGTACGGCAATAACAGATGCGAGATACTTTCGGCTGTTATCGACAAGAGGTCTTGCCGGGGCTAACCCGAGTTTGACCTCATGCATGTTCGATTCTTCGAGCGGTATCGCATCAGCTTCGTGACGCCATTCCGCGAGGGCGACAACCCTTTGAGACGAGGGCGGCGGAGGAATTGGTGAAGGCGAGACAGGGAGATGGTGGGAACGTGAGACCGATGACAGCGCAGGCGCTTCTTGCACGGTGACCGGGTCGACATGACGCACATCGGCGATAAAACGATAGCCGCGTTTTGGAATCGTCTCGATGAACTTAGGCTTCGATGCATCGTCGCCGAGAGCTTTGCGAAGCATCTTGATGTTGAAGGTGAGATTACTCTCTTCGACAAAGCGCTCGTGCCACAGCTTTTCCATCAGCTCGCCTTTCTCTATCAGGCGGCCGGGATTCTCGACAAAGATCTTAAGGGTCTCGAAAACCTTCGGCGTGATCGGAACAGCATCGCCGGCGCGCGTCAAGTTCTTTTCAATAAGATCCAGACGAAAGCTCTCGAACTCAAAGATGTTGCTGCTCTTTAACCCCATCGGACGCTCTCACGAATTTCTCAGCGAAATCTCCACTAATTCTCAAGACAGTTCTAAAAGGCCAGCTTAGAGTCAGGTTGTAGAAAAGGTTGACGCGAACTATATCACAGATTTGGATCGCTCCAGCCGAATTCCCGGAGCGGCAAAGAATAACGAATCGGCGCCGGGCTCGACGGACGGGAACTATATAAAAGAAGGAGAATCATCGTGAATACCAGACAACTTCCGAAAGATCTTTTGACTATCGCAATCGTGCTATTCGCACTTACTAATTCCCCGGCACAGACCGATCGAGCAGAGCCCGAGTCCGCGAGTAGTTATTCAACTTTCGGCTCTCCGCAAAACATGGGTCCGATCGTAAACGGGGCGGAAACGGAGTTCCTGCCGGCGGCCGCACCGAATGGCCTGGCTCTTTATTTTGCCACTGTACGCCCGGAGGGGCTCGGCGGTAGAGATATATACGTTTCGCAACGTGCGACCACCACCTCGGCATGGGGACCGCCGCAAAATGTGACGATTCTCAATACGACGAGCAACGAATCCGTCGGCAGTATTTCACCTGATGGACGCGAAATGTTTTTGGAGAGTGATCGTCCCGGTACGGGTCTGAGCGACCTTTACCGTTCCACGCGTGCCGATCCAAATAATGATTCTGGCTGGACAGCGCCGGTCAGCATCGGCACGACTCTCAACACCACTTCCAATGATTACTTCGGGACTTATTTTGTGGACCCGGCGATCGGCGGTGCTTCACTTATCTTCCTTAGCGATCGACCCGGCGGGCAGGGATTGAACGACATCTATCTGAGCACGCGCAACCCCAGCGGCGAATTCAACGCGCCCGTGCCGATTAACGAACTGAACAGCCCGGGAAACGAACAACGCACTACGATCAGCCGGAATGGGCTAGAGTTATTCTTCACCTCAAACCGTATTGGTCCGGCAACAATCTTCGTCATCTTCACGACAACACGGGCTACAACCTCATCACCGTGGAGTCCACCGGCCGTAGTGGCTAGTCTCAGTACGGTTGGCAGCAACGCGCAACCGGCTCTTTCTCCGGATGGCACGATTCTCTACTGGGTCTCAAATCGACCGGGTGGATTCGGGCTAGGTGATCTTTACTCGGCTACCCGCGTCAGCGTCAATCGTAACTCGGTTGCTGACTTTGATGGAGATGGGCGAAGCGATGTGAGCGTCTTCCGTCCGTCCAGTGGAATCTGGTATGTAATGCAAAGCGGAACAAACACGTTTACCGCAACACTGTTCGGCGTCATGGGGGACAAGATAGTGCCAGGCGATTACGACGGTGACGGTCGCACGGACTTTGCCGTCTACCGTGGTGGCACTTGGTACGTGCGGCGAAGCGGGACGGGAGCAGATTCAATTACTCAATGGGGCTTGGCGACCGATAAGGCGGTCCCCGGAGATTACGATGGCGACGGCCGGACGGACATCGCCGTATTTAGGGACGGTGTTTGGTATATCGTGAAAAGCACAAACGGAGCAGTCGATCATCAATATTTCGGACTGGCGGGGGACATTCCTATCGCCGCCGGCAGCGGTCAGTAGCGGCCCGTCGGTCTCGCGACTCAAACAAAACGACAGTGAGCAGATTTAACCCTGCTCCCTGTCGTTTGCAACCTTCGGAACGGACCAATTCGTTATCGGTCGGCTTACCAGCTGCGGCAATATCGCTTCCGACGCCGAGACCACGTTTGAACGTCGTGCCCTTTTTTGTTTCTGCCGACGGGAGGGATGACCGTCTCCCAGGGTCCGCCGGCAATCTCTAGGGCTAGATTAGGGAAGTGGTTCCGAAACTATCCGTGTCGCCGTTGCGGTCGCGTTTCCGGTAAAGACAAG
>JBKJOR010000230.1:0-16573 GCA_046595575.1 Pyrinomonadaceae bacterium
GTATTGAGCTCGATGGACATATACGAACCAGGAAGGATCTTGTTGACTCCACCGCCAATGTTCCCGCGAAAGTCGGTCGACGGTCCAAGCCCGTGGCCGTGCGTTCCGATAGGGTGCGAGTAGATCATCGCGTTGATGCCTTGTTTCTTACACTCGGCCATTGTCGCCTCGTAAACCTGCGTTCCGGTCATTCCCGCGCGGGCAATGCCGAAGAGAATATCCTGCAGCCGGTTGGTATTTTTCAGAGCTGCTTTCAATCCCCCCGGTGCGTCCTTCTCGCCTCGCTTTAGAATGTAGCCGTGCTTCTGCCAATCAGTGCTGAGCCCCATATAGATCATTCCGAAATCGACGTGGATCAGATCGCCGCGTTCGAGCACAGTCGATTCGTCGGCGACACTTAGAAATTGTTGAGTCGTACCCGTCGTCTTTGCTCGCCGCTGAACGCGAAGATCGGGCTGGAACCAGATCCCGAGGCCGAGATTGTTGACCTGCTGCATCATCCACCACCGGACATCGCCGACGGTCGTCTTACCGGGCCTAATCACTTCGTTGGAAAAGGCACGACGCGTGATAACGTCCGTCGCAAGTACGGCCTGCCGGTAGTGTTCAATTTCCTCGGGGAGACGGGTATCGAAAAACTCGGTTAAGAAGTTAGCCGCCGAGACAAACTTTTTCTCGTTTTTACCACCGAGCGTTTCGGCTAGAAACTTGTATCCGTCGTGGGTCAACCCGCTTTGCTGACCTCGCGTGCCGCCAATGTTGAGGCCAATTGTTTTCGGGTTCCGGTCGTCGACGATCTTTTTCACAGCGGCCGCCATTTCGTTCCTTGGCGGATTTATCAACGTGTAGTGATTCTTAAGCCGCTCCTCTACATACCGGACGACGGCGTATCGCTCGAGCTTGCCATCGCGATCGATGAAGATGAAAAGGTCCCGCCGCCCGACTATCGGGATCGGCGGAACGATATGTTCGGTTACCGGATCACTATGAAATTCCTCGTTGACGACGATCCACATGTCGAGACCGTTGCGACGCATCATCGGCAGGAGCAGCGTATCGAAACGCTTCTTTAGCCACGTCTCGCGAACGTCCATCTGCTCTCGTTGCGAAAGCAGTTTCGGCATTGCGGGGATCGGTTCGTTCGACCGGTTCTGTGCATGGGCTCCCGTGAGGCAGGTGATCAGGACGACTAGTATCGCGATTCTTTTCATATCAACATATCGAGCGTCCATCAGTACATTCTTTGCGAACTCTGCGAGCTTGGCGTGAAACCAGTTCTTTCACGCCAAGCTCCCAGAGTTCGCAAAGAAGATCGATCAGCTTCGCGGAAGTAAATTGAAAGTGCTAAACTGCTGCTTCGGATTTCGACCTGAATTTTATCATACACACCATTTAACGAGGATAATTAACAACCGTGATCGAATTTGAACTTACAGAAGAACACATAGCCCTGCAGAAAACCGTTCGCGAGTTTTGCGCCGGCGAAGTCGCCCCTTTCATCAAGGAGTGGGACGAAAAATCACATTTTGAACGGAGCGTCTTCGATAAGATGGCGGATCTAGGATTGCTCGGAGTTTGCATTCCCGAGCAGTACGGCGGTGCTGGGTTCGATTACATTTCGCTCGGCTTGGTCTGCGAGGAACTCGAGGCGTGCGATACGTTTCTGCGTGTCGCGATGTCGGTCCATGTCGGGCTCAATAGCTTGAGCCTTTTTAGTTGGGGGACGGAAGAGCAGAAGCAAAAATATCTCGTCCCGCAGGCCAAAGGTGAAAAGCTCGCGACCTTCGGACTGACGGAGCCGAACGCCGGATCCGATGTCATCGGAATGAAGTCGTATGCTAAACGCGATGGCGACGATTGGATCCTGAACGGCGAAAAGATGTGGATAAGCTTGGGCGACGTCGCTGATCACTTTCTATTCTTTTGTTGGACCGATCAGGAGAAGCAGAAGGCTCGCGATCATAGCGGTCTTAGCTGCTTCATAGTCGAACGTTCAATGGCCGGATTTTCAAGTGGAACGTTGCACGGCAAACTCGGGATCAAGGCGGGCAACACCGGATATTTTTCATTGCAGGATGTTCGTGTGCCGAAAGAGAATATGCTCGGTCAGGAAGGCGAAGGTTTTAAGATCGCCATGTTCTCGCTTGAGAACGGGCGCTTCACCGTTGCAGCCGGTGCGACGGGTGTGATCCGGGCTGCGCGTGACGCGTCGGTCGCTTACGCCAACACTCGCGAAGTTCAGGGACAAACGATCGCAAATTTTCAGCTCGTGAAACAAAAGATCGCAAACATGGAAGCCGATTACCAGATGTCGCACCTGCTCTGGTTGCGATGCGGTTATTTGAAGAATGAGGGATTGCCATCGGCGAGAGCGGCGAGTCTCGCGAAATGGCAATCGACCGTGCGATCGGAAACTGCGGCCTCGATGGCGATCGAGATCCACGGAGCGAACGGCTACACAAATGATTATCCCGTCGAGCGATATCTGCGAAACTGCAAGGCGGCGGTGATTTACGAAGGGACGCGCGATATACACACGCTGATGCAGGCAGACTGGGCGCTGGGTCTGAAGAAGGAGAAAGCGGCTAGAGTTGTTTTGCCGCCGTATCAGGCGACCGAAGCAAAAGGCACAGCGAATTAAGCCACACCAACGAAAGTGGGCGAACCTCGATTCATCGAAGTTCGCCCTTTTTTTGTTTTAGCTATGCCTCGGCTTACGGGCGAGGCACCTCATTAGAGATCTTCCACGAGCCACCTTCGTTCAAGAAAACAATCGGCGTCCAGTTCGTATAAGTGCCGCCCTTGATCTCCGCAACACCCCGAGCTCCACTGATCTGCTCATTCCGAACCTCCATCCTACCTTCCGGAAGCTTGTCGAACTCGGTCAGGAAAGCAACAAGATCTGTCTTGTTCTCGTCCTTCATGTCGGTTTCAACGGATTTGATAAATTCCTGGGCCATTACCTTCCGCACCCCGGCCGCGTCCTTCTTTTTCAGCCCATCGTAGTATCCGTGAACGACCGGTGTAAGAGTCGGAGCTTCATTCGTGGTCGACGCTTGAGGTTTCTTGATAGGATCAAGTGCGGCGTTTCCGGCAGGCGGAGCCGCGTTCGTATTTGCGACGTTGGCGTTCGCTACGTTGGTGGTGACTTCGACTTCGGTGCCGCCGCATCCGGCCATCATTACGATCACGGCGATAACTAATGTCAAAGAGATTTTAAATTGCATATTCATATCCGTCCGAATTAAAGTCCAAAGTATAATAAATCGCACAACGATGGACAAAACCAATCGCACCGAGCTACACCGGGCATTCCTGATCGACGGGCTTCCACAGCCACTTACCCGGGCCAGCGCCCACATACAGATCTTCGATAACTATATCGCCGGCACTCGATTACGGCTTCGCTCCGTGCGCGAACCTGAGACGGCTAAATGGACGCGAATTCTGCAGCAAAGGTTTCCAGGTCAGAGCGACGACCTATCGTCCGTCAAAGTCGCGGAAATCTATTTCAACGAACCCGAGTACGCGCATTTCGAGATATTTGAGGGAACCGAGATCCGCAAGAATCGTTACTTTCACGAATTCGATCACCGCAATTTCGCGTTTGACGTATACCTCGGAAAGCTCTGGGGATTGAATATCGGACGAGTGGAATTCACGTCACATGACGAACTCGTCCTCTTCGAGCCGCCAGCTTTTGCCGTCTTTGAGATCACTAACGACCCCTTCTTTCTAGGCGAAGAGCTGGTGACAAAGAGCTTCGACGAAGTCCGGGGCCGCGTCGCGACATTCACCGATCTTCCACCGGTAACCGACCTACCTGACGAATAGAAAGGCGGCCCGAAAGCCGCCTTCTCAAATTGTTCTGTCTCCGCTCTTATCTCGTCCGTGGTGTCATCGGTACGTGCCTTTCGATCGCGTCGTAGATTTGCAGATAGATTTTGGTTTCGCGCGGGATGAGACCCGTCCAGTTCGCACCGCCGCGATTGATGTATCCAGCGAGTCGTGCAGGATTCGAATTATACCCTGCCGCCATCAACTGTTCCTGCGAAGCGATCCCTGACAACAGTGCGTTAGCGACGGTCGGGCTCGCGATCAGATCATTCCACGTGCGCTGCATGTACAGAAGCATTGCCTCTGAGGCATTGACGTGGTTGCGCATCCCTTCCACAAAGTCCGGCATGAGCGGCACATTAGGATGCCACGAGCGGACCATTCGATACGTGGACGGTATCATCTGCACCATCCCGCCTGCTCCCGCTGAGCTGACCGAATAGCGGTACGTCTGGCCCTCGTTCAGGGCGTAGAGGGTAAAGACGTCGTTGAAAATATTAGGATGGTATTCCGTACGAAACCGCATGTGGTCGACATGCTCAACCGTAGCTAACCGCTCGGCAATGTCGGCAAGTTTCGGCTGTATGAAAATACCTTTTTCGCGAAGCCTGTCGCGTGCGATCTCGATCACGTTCCGTACATAGTAGCGCCCCGCATTTACGACTTCGGCAGTTACGAGTCCCGGATGCGTGGACATGTAGTAGGAGGTCTCCATGTACCTGCCTTCTCGTACGACAGGGTACTGGACCATAAGCGGAAGCTGGGATTCACCCTTTTCGTCGGTAATTATGATCGGAGTATTCACGCCATTACCGCGTATAGTTCGCACTCGCAACTGCCTGCCACTTTCTGACGACACCAATTTTTCGCTAACGATTGAAAGGAACGCTTCTTTGCTAAGGACAAAGTAGTCGATACCATTCGTCCTAGAATCGTTGAACGCTACACGGACGTAATCCGTCGGCGCAGTGCCCTCGACCAAAGCGGTCGCGAGCGGTCGCGTTTGGAGCTGGCGTTTTGCCTCGGCGATCTTGCTCTTCATTTGTCCGAAGCTTAAAGCACGGGCCGCAGTAATCCCGGTGGACGCTCCAATCGATGGAACGTTTTCTGTATTCATCGAAGGACCGGAGTTCGTCTCGGCTGAACCGACGATTATCGGGGTTGGCGTAACCCGCGGAGCCGGAGTTGAATAGGGCTTTATCGAGGGCATCGAGTTTGTGACGACAACCTTGAGAGGCGTCGGTGTAGGCTCGACTGCGGACTGAGCGTTTGCAGTAAATGCTATAGCCAATACAAACGAAACTGCGGACACGAACTTCATTCTCATAATCGGTTTTCGGAGATTTACTGGATTAAGGGTGTCGTCGCGGTGCGAACTATGGAGGGCTCGCGTATACAGAGATTCGCCCACGAACAGAAAGGTTGTCAAATTAAAAGCAATGATTTATACAAACCACAAAGATAAGTTATATGAACGTTGCGTGGCTCGACGGTAGGTCTTAACTTAGTAATAAATACCCTATGAAAAAGCTATTTGGCACAGACGGAATACGTGGCCCAGCCGGAACCTTCCCCCTTGATGCAGCGACGATCGGTGTCATCGGACGGTCGCTCGCAGATCAATACCGAGTCACTCTTGGCCGGCAGCCGCGCTTTGTTACCGGTCGCGATACGCGTGAATCGGGTGCGTGGATCGAGTCCGCGTTCCACGCGGGTGCGTCGAGTGGTGGGGCCGACTGCGAATCGGCGGGCGTTATAACGACACCGGGTGTCGCATTTGTAACGGGCAAGTTCGGATTCGATGCCGGGATCGTGATAAGTGCGTCGCATAATCCGTACGAAGATAACGGAATCAAGATATTCGCTTCGGACGGCCGAAAGATCGATTCAGAGACAGAGAACAAGATCGAAGCCGAGATCCTCTCTGCCTCGCCGTCTAGTGCCCCCCCGGAGTCGACCTGTGTAAGTGCCGAACGAGCGGACGAGTTTCAGAATGCTTATCTCGCCCGTCTAGCCGGCGAGTCGTCCGGGCTTTCACTGGGTGGAATGCGAATGGTTGTTGATTGTGCGAACGGGGCCGCGTCGAGTCTCGCTCCAAAATTATTCGAGCGTTTCGGCGCCGAAGTTATCGCCATCAACGATCAGCCGGACGGCCAAAACATTAACCGGGATTGCGGTTCGCTATACGTTGAGAAGCTTGGGAAAAATGTTGTTGCCGAGAATGCCGGTTTTGGTGTGGCCTTCGACGGGGATGCCGACAGGGCACTCTTTGTAGATGAAAAGGGAAATATTGTCGACGGTGACGCGACTCTTTGGATTATGTCGCGCTTTCTGCTCAACCGCGGCGGAATCGAGAATCGAACCGTGGTCGCTACCGTCATGAGCAACATCGGCCTAGAGATAGCGCTCTCATCCATCGGAATAAAGCTCCTTCGCACGGCGGTCGGGGACAAGTATGTGCTCCAGGAGTTGATCAATACCGGCTCGGAGCTCGGAGGCGAGCAATCCGGACATGTGATCTTTCCACGGGAAAGTCTTGTAGGCGACGGGATAATGACGGCCGTTTTTATGCTCCAGGCATTGCGAGAGACAGGCAAGAAATTCTCCGAACTCTCGGCAGGGTTTACGCGCTATCCGCAGGTATTGGTCAATATAAAGGTTCGCGAGAAGCGGCCGTTCGATGAGGTTATCGAGATCGAAACGGCGAGCCGTGAGATCGAACACCAGCTCTCGGGTAAAGGGCGACTGCTGCTTCGCTATTCAGGAACCGAGAATCTAGCACGCGTGATGATCGAGGGCGACGATCAGGAACAGATCGAACGACAGGCCGAAGATCTAGCCGTTATCATTCGGGAGAGTCTCGGATAACTTGCATTGGTCTCGTGTCGACACCAATTTAAGTTGTTGCAAAGAAAAACCGTCGTGTGTATATTAAACCCATCGAAACGGTAGGTGAAGCCTCCGTTTCCAGTGACAACCGGGGTGAGGACGGTTGTCACGAATTGGCAGGTGCGGTGCACTTCCACGTTGCTTCACCTGCACAACATTATCAATCCTGCCGCGAGCCCGTCCTCGCGGCCTTTTTGTTTTAGCGAAAGATACCGGAGATGAAAAGTACGATCATACCTGTCCGAATGCCGGCGCGACGAGCGGCTTACAACGTAACGATAGCGGTGGATACTCTCGCGAGAGCAGGATCCTGGGCTATCGACTGTCTTGACGCCGAACCACGGAAGGTCATGATAGTTTCGAATCGAAAGGTCTTTTCCCTTTATGGCGATGTGATATTTCGTAGCCTGGTCGATAAGGGTTTCGTGCCGTTTGTTCACCTCATCGGCGACGGCGAAAGGTTTAAGAATCTTGCGACCCTTGAAGCCACCCTCCACACCCTAGGCAAGAACGGATTCACCCGTTCCGATGCGATCGTCGCCCTAGGCGGAGGCGTAGTCGGCGATCTCGCGGGGTTTGCTGCGTCGATCTACCAACGGGGAATTCCGCTGCTTCAGGTCCCGACCACACTGCTCTCGATGATCGATTCATCGGTTGGCGGTAAGACGGCGGTAAATAATTCGTTTGGAAAGAATCTGATTGGCAGCTTCTACCAGCCAAAAGGTGTACTCGTGGACATCGAAGTGCTGAAGACGCTCCCTCGGCGGGAAGTTACGTCGGGGTTTTGCGAAGCGATCAAACAAGGTGCCGTTTCCGGGAAAGCACTTTTTCGTGAAACGTCCAACTTCCTCGAAACTTTCGGTGTGAACCGATTTCGGAGCCACTTCCATGACCCTAAATTTGCGGTCGGACTCGTTTCTTTGCTCGCTAATCAAGTCCGCTTTAAGGCAAGCATCGTTCAAAATGACGAATCGGAAGCGATCAGTGACGTGTCTGCCCGTTCCCGCAAAATTCTAAATTTTGGCCACACCCTCGCTCACGCACTGGAAAAAGTCACTGACTATAAGCATTTACGCCATGGCGAAGCGGTCGGGTATGGAATGATCTTCGCCGCGATATTATCGAAAAGGCTTGAATTGATCGGTTCTGATGAAGTAGACTTGTTGAACGATGTTGTCCATCGGGCTGGTATTCTACCTGCTATCAGCAACATCGATCCAGAAGACCTTTTAAAGGCTTTCAAAAACGACAAGAAACGGGTTGGCAATTCTCTCCACTGGGTTCTCCTTGGCGGCATTGGCAAACCTATGATCGTTCCAGATACTGCGATTCCGCTATCAACGATAAAAACCAGCCTTAAATCGATTCTCCACAATTGAGAATCTATTTTTCATTGAGGAAATATCAAATGAAAACGACAAGTAATGATCGGAGATCCGAAAGAGGAAGCGCGACTATAAAGTTCGCGTTGGTGTTCGTTGCCATTGCACTCGTGGCGCACGCTGGTTGGAACTATGTGCCCATCGCGTACGAGGGCGCGAGTTTTCGGCAGGAAATGGATTCGGCAGTTGTTAAGGGATTAGCTGCGACCGGAAGGATAAAACCGCTCGAAGTGGTTCAGGCATCGATCCGGAAAGCTTCCAACGACTACAATATTCCAGAAGATGCTTATGTCGACGTAAAACCGGTGAGCGGCGTTATCGAAGCTCACGTTGCTTATACACGCCGGGTCAACATGCTGCCCTTCGGAATATACAAATACGATTACAATTTTGAATATGTCGCTCGGCCGGTGGGATACCTCTTAAAGAATTAAGGATCATCACGCGGCCGCAAGTGCGGCGCGAATCTTGGCGGGCTGGATTTGAATCAACGCGTCAGGAGCGTCTGCCAGCCAGGTGGACGGGCAAACGCCGCAGGTCGTACATTTTTCGACAGCAGGGCACGGGAGGCTTGAAAGAGCTTCTCGTGCTTTTTCATGTTCTGTCTTTAGGAATTCGAAAGAGAGGCCTGAGTCGATGATCGACCACGGCAGAAACTCGTTATAGTCGCGATCGCGCGATGTGTGAAAAGCGGGATCGACGCCGGTCTCGCGCAGAGCTCGCGCGATATCGCCACCCATCGACGCTGCCCGGTCGATCAACTTTGCAACGGTGCGATCACCCGAGGAAAATAGCGCCTGCTCGTGTGCAATGCGAGCCGACATAAATCGAACGTCGACGTTCGGTATCTTCGACAATCCCTTGCAAACGTATTTGATCCGCTTTTTCAATTCCTTCTCATCGCAGATCGCATCCCACTGCAGTGGAGTGTTCGGCTTCGGAACGAATCCGTTCAGAGACGGGATGATCTTCCCGGCCCGGCCAAATTTCTTACCCGCCTGGAGCATCCGATCCTTGATCCGCTCGACCAGCACGAACATCTCGTCGAGATCTTCCTGCGTCTCGGTCGGCAGCCCAACCATCATGTAGAGCTTAACGGTCAACATGCCGCGGTCGAACACCGCTCCGCAGATGTCGACGATCTCGTCGTTGGTTAGATTTTTGTTTATCACACGACGCAATCGATCGGACCCGGTTTCGGGGGCGACGGCGATCTGCTGGTCGCGGGACTCGACCAACGCGTCAAGCAATTCATCCGATATCTGATCCAGCCGCAGCGACGAAACCGTGATCCGGTAGTCCATCGCACGCAGCTCGCGCAGGATAGTCGAGATCTCAGGGTGGTCACAGACAGCGGTAGACACAAGGCCGATCTTGTCCGTCTTTGATCGCCATTCAGCTGCCTTCGCGAGAATGTCCTTCGCCGGTACGACACGCGGCGGGTAGTAGTTGTATCCGGCCCAACAGAAGCGACAGCCTTGCGAGCAGCCGCGCGAGATCTCGACCAACAACCGGTCGCCCATCTCGGCCGTTGGCGACCAGATCGAAGTCGAAGGGCAGAAAATATCCTGATTAACGAGGAAATCAGCGAGTTCCTTTTCCCCGCGCTTCATTGCCCGGCGGAGCGTTCCCTCTTTCGGATTAACTGCAGCTAGAGCGCGGCCGACCCGACGCGGAATGCCTTCTTGATTTGGGAGATAATCGAAAGCAGTACCGTCATCGTTGTAGATGACATCGTAGAACGACGGAATGTAGAATCCGCGACCGATGCGACCAAGAGCAAGTAGAATGTCGTGCTTACCTTCCTCTTCGAGGATCGCGTCAACAAGTTGATGGGCTAGGATCTCACCCTCGCCGACGGCAATGATGTCGGTAAACTCCGCAATCGGCTCGGGATTCAAAAACGAAGCTGCGCCGCCCATCACTACAAGCGGATGATAGTGATTCCGCTCGGACGCCCAAACAGGGATTCCCGAAAGCTGGAGCATGAGCGCCATGTTCAAGTAGTCGGTTTCGAACGAGATCGAGAAAGCCACAACATCAAAGTCGCGGACCGGCGTCTGTGTCTCGATCGATAATAGCGGCGTTCGTGATTTCTCGTATTCCTTAAGCTCGTTCGCATCTGGCAGAAAAACCCTCTCGCACGAAACCTCCGGTATCTGATTGAACAACTCGTACATCGTATGAAGCCCGAGATTCGCCATGCCGACAGCGTGTGTATTCGGATAACAGAGCGCGATACGGAGGGCGGCGCCGCGTTTTACGATGTAACCATCCTCGCTCGCTAGCTTCTGTCTATAACTTTCTACAATGTGCCGATTCATAAAATTCGCAATCTAAGAGGGTATCAGAGGGTTACCATCCGGCCAAACAAAATGACGGGTGAGGATTGGCTTCACCCGTCATGATTTATCTGTAAGTCCTCTCAGTTCTTTAACTTGGGTTCTTTTGGCTTAGGCGAAGTAACAAAGGGCCGGTGCTGGACAATAAACTGTTTGTCTTCGAAGTTTCCGTCACCATCAACATCGACCTTCACCTCGAGCTTGTACTTTTTCCCGGGTTCGTGCGGCTGATTGAGATCGTAAGCCAGGCTGTACTGGCTTCGGAGAAGGGAGTTTATATTGTTCAAATACGAAGGGATCTCGCTCGGAAACGTCATCTCGAAATGTACGCCACCGGATTCCTTGGCAAAAGTATTCATCTGGCTTTTAGCCGTCAGGAACGACATGCGATCCGGCATTCCCGGCATCACCCTTGAGGGATCAAGGTAGTCGCAATACTTCTTGCAGAAAAGGTTCCCGGTGCTGATGATATAGATCGGGATACCGGCTTCCTGCACGATCTTACGAGCCTCACCGAAGTTGATCCGACTAAACGTGTCGATGCCCGAGGCAACAAGGATGATGGCCCGCCGCTTGGCTTTGACGTCGACCATGCCTGAGTATTGAGCGGTTCGGGCTTCGGAATTCTCGAGGACGACCGAATCGCCTTTTCCTCCTACCAGCGCAAACTTCACAGCATCGTAGAGGTTGTTCTCCCGGAACGCAGGGCTGTTCTTCAACAGAATGTCGATAGTCTGCCGGATCCTTGTCGGATCGTTCGTAAAGTCCGTGATCGGCGTCGGCCGCAGATCAAAAGCTATCACGGATGCATAGTCGTCGGGCGGCTTAATGAATTTCGAAAGGAACTGAGCGACCGGCCGGACGGATTCATATACGCCCGGCTCGAAATAGCCGCCATTAGCGTTCCCGAATGTCTCTGTCCACTTACTGTATTCAAGGACAAGGGTTACGGTTATCGGAGATTCTGGTGTCGTGAAGCTCGAAATCGTCTGTTTGACACCATCCTCAAAGATCGCAAAATTTTCCTTCTTCAGCCCGCCGATGATCTGGCCGGTCTTTTTGTTGAAGACGACAGCGTCGACATTAACAATGTCCGTGTCGACCTTCAGAATGCCGGGTTCGACCGTCGCATTCTTTTCCTCTTCCAATCGTTTCCGCTCTTCTTCTTCTTTCTTCAGTTCTTCTTCGGTCTTCGGTGCGGGACGTTGATTTCTTTTTCCCTCACCCTTTGAAGGATCGGGACGCTGTGGGCGCGACTGTGCGAGTGTGTTCGTATTGATAACGAACCCAAAAATCAGGAAAATCGTAACGATGAACACAGATCGCGGAAAGAGGGCGTGCATATTTATATCCTTGCTTAACTCAGTCGATTAGATACCGATTTTCCGCTTTTGGTTGGTTGAAAGCAAGGTAACGACTATTCGCCGCCGTCCGAGGAGATTTCGACTTTGACGTCGAAAGAACCACTGTTGTCGTTTAGATTGCCCTCATTGAGACCGAGAAACAGTGCGCCGTCGCGTGATGCCGTAAACTCGCGGCCCGCACCGACATAGATGAATTCGTTGTTGTCGTCGCCGATAACGGCGATGAGAGCTCCGGTGGGGACGCTCTTCAGAAGCTTCGCAGTGTCTTCAAGATCGTAGAGACCGGAGGGGCCGGTCGTCTTCCCGCGGCCTATCGAAACCTCACCGCTGCCGCTGATTCGTATCTTTTGTCCCTTCTTTACTACCCAGCCAGAATTCGTCCAGCCGTTCGCCGTGTTATCGGCAAGTACCTTGACAGACAATTCGATGGGCTTGCCAAAAGATACTCTTTTGTTTGTATCCACCCGTACTGGGGCCGGCGTCGATCGTGCAGGTGCCTTCTGTGCGACTTGCTCAACAATCGGCTGCGGGTCTTCGGTGACTATCGGCTCCTCTCGCACAGGACGCGATGACGCTATCGGGACCGAAACATTGTCCTGCGACGAGTCGAAAACGATAGATTCGATCTCGTCGGCCGAGAACGTCATTTGACGTTTTCGCGTCGTTCCGCCCGTTGCGATCGTAAATTTACCACCGCTGAAGCCTACGATCTTTCCCTTGATGGTGCTCCCGTCCTTGAGGCGGATCGTGTCGCCGAACGCTGTCGCACAAAGCGACGCGAGCAGCACAAATGAAATGGATACACGAGATAGTTTTGACGTTAACGACATAATCCCTCCAGAGGACAGTCCGGTTTTCTTGGGAAGAGCTTTATGACAGATCGGATGCTGGCGAATTCCGCAGCAGTTTTGCCAGAACAAAGATGCAAATCGTCGTCGATCAGTTGCAAGATTTGACTGCGAAATCTCCGCCGATTATACAACGATTGGCGTAGCTTACCGCTTCTTTTTTGTTACGAATACAATTGGACAACATTCGCAGGTCAGGAATGGCGGCTTGCCCCATTAGCGCCAACTTAAGGTCGATGCGGGTTTGCCGCCATGATGATCGGAAATGCTCTGCCTTTCCGAAGCGGACTAAAATCACCGGAGGATCCGACTCCACCGGGAGGCATAGCCTCAGGTAATTTGGGTGCGTGACGGTAAGCCAGGGGCTCACCGCTCATAATGGCGGCAAAGCCCGATCAAGGAAGGTGCGTTTCGAAGAGCCTCTTTTTCATTGCCAGAAAACTGCATTCGGTAGGTAGAATGAAAAAATGAAGCGTAGCGGGCTGATCACTCTCACACCAAGGGGGCTTTACTGCAAACAAGGTGATTTCTATATCGATCCGTGGAAGCCGGTCAAGAAGGCGATCGTCACTCACGCCCACGCCGATCATGCTTATCAAGGCAACCAAAGCTATCTCGTCACAACACCTGGCGAAGGACTCGCGCGGATCCGGCTCGAGTTCGGATCAAAGATCTCGTCGCTCGATTATGGCAAGTCGCTGGGGATAAACGGGGTGAAAGTTTCGTTTCACCCGGCAGGACACATTCTCGGCTCCGCCCAGGTCCGAGTCGAATATAAAGGAGAGATATGGGTGGTGTCGGGCGACTACAAATTGACGCCTGACGCCACGTGCTCGCCGTTCGAATCGGTCAAGTGTCATCACTTCGTTACCGAGGCGACATTCGGTCTGCCGATATATCGTTGGCCTCCGACCTCACAGACATTTGACGAAATAAATTCGTGGTGGCGGCGAAATATTGAACGAGGAAAAGCGTCCGTGCTTTTTGCATACGCTCTCGGAAAGGCGCAACGTGCGATGAGCGGAATCGACCGCTCGCTCGGCGCGATCTACACGCATGGTTCGGTCGAACGGCTGACGGAGGCATACCGCGAGGCGGGCGTGGATCTGCCGGAGACCACATATGCCGGCAGCGTAACAAACAAAAAAGATTTTGCGGGATCGCTAATAATCGCTCCGCCGTCCGCCCAAACTTCAACCTGGCTTCGTCGTTTCGGAACGCAGTCGACAGCGTTCGCATCGGGCTGGATGATGGTCCGTGGCGCCCGGCGGCAGCGAGCTGTCGATCGAGGATTCGTTCTCTCTGATCACGCCGACTGGCCCGAGCTGCTGACGGCTATAAAAGGCGCCGAGGCCGAAACGGTTTACGTCACACACGGTTTCTCGACCGAAGTGGTTCGGTATCTCAATGAGACAGGAACGAATGCGGTGCCGCTGAAGACGCAGTTCGTGGGTGACGACGCGACGGACATGTTGGAAGAAGAGTCAGAGCAACAATCGGCGCTAAGACCAGGCTAATTCGATCGCCCGTTTGTTCGGTGGTTCGATCTTGATCGGGAAGAAAAGCGCCGAAAAATGAAATGCTCGGAAAGCCGAGCGATGAGGGTCTCGTTAGGTAGATATGAAATTTTTTACCGAGCTCTACGTCGAGCTCGACCAGACTAACAAGACGAACGAAAAGATCGAGGCGATGCGCTTCTATTTCGACCGCGCCGAGGCGGCGGACGCGGCGTGGGCGTTTTACTTTTTGTCGGGACGAAAACCGCGACAGATCGTTCCTTCGAGACTCCTTCGCGATTGGGCGATCGAGCTGTCCGGAATTCCGGAGTGGCTTTATCTTGAGTCGCGAGACACGGTCGGTGATGGAGCCGAGACGAGCGCACTCCTACTGCCAAACACGGAGAATGTGGACGAGACTCCGCTTCATATTCTCGTCGAACAACAGCTTCTGCCCTTGCGGGGAACCGATCCGGAAACGCAGCGAGAAGCCGTCACGAGCGCGTGGTCGCGGATGGATTACTCTCAACGGCTGGTCTACAACAAGCTAATCTCAGGTGCATTTCGTCTCGGGGTGTCCCAGCAGTTGGTGGTTCGTGCTCTCGCACAATTATCCGAGCTACCTGTCGATGTGATCACGCACCGAGCGATGGGAGAATGGGAGCCGACGCCTGAGTTCTTCACCCACCTGCTGGATGCACATCTTGAGACGGATGAGACGCCTATCGCGCGTCCATATCCATTCCATTTGGCCCATCAGATCGACGGCGGTCCGTCCGAGCTGGGAGACATCTCCGATTGGCAAGCCGAGTGGAAGTGGGATGGTATTCGGGCGCAGGTGATAAAACGAAAAGGCGAAGTCTTCGCGTGGTCGCGCGGCGAAGATCTGATCACCGATCGATTTCCGGAGATCACCGACGCCGCCCTCTACCTACCGGACGGGACGGTCCTCGATGGCGAGATCCTGCCCTGGATCGACGGGCGCGTGCAGCCTTTCACCGAACTCCAGCGGCGAATCGGGCGCAAGAACCTGTCGGCGAAAATACTCGCAGAGGTGCCGGTCATTTTGCAGGTTTACGATCTTCTCGAATTGAATGGCAGCGACCTTCGATCTCTTGATTTCCGAACCCGCCGCGAAATGCTTGAAAAGCTGACCTCCTCTCTCGATCCACGACTTCGAAAGATTTTTCAGATAACCGAAAAGGTTGAGGCGGCCGACTGGGACGACTTGGCCTTGCGTCGCGAAAAGAGTCGCGAACTCGGCGTCGAAGGTTTCATGCTGAAACGACGCGAGTCACCGTATCGGACGGGCCGGCATCGAGGCGATTGGTGGAAGTGGAAGGTCGATCCGCTGACGGTCGACGCCGTACTTATCTACGCGCAAAAAGGAAGCGGCAGACGGTCTAATCTTTTCACTGACTACACGTTCGCCGTCTGGCGAGACGGCGAGCTAGTGCCGTTTGCCAAAGCATATTCGGGACTAACCGACGCGGAGATCCGCGTAGTTGACCGGTTCGTGAGGGCCAACACGATCGAGACTTTCGGACCCGTCCGGAGTGTGAAACCCGAGCTGGTGTTTGAGATCGCATTCGAAGCGATACAAAGGTCGACGCGACATAAATCCGGCGTCGCTGTCCGTTTTCCGAGGATCGCGCGTGTTCGTGATGACAAGACGATCGAGCAGGCTGATTCGCTAGAGACGATCTTTGCGATGCTGGACAGTTTTCAGCATCCGGGGAAGTGAAAAGTAAAAGAGCTGGGGCAAAGCCCGCCTTCCGGACTCGCGAATGTTGTTGGGTGGTCAAATACAAATAAAGTTGTGACCAGGTAAGTTGCGCCGGATACATTCGCAAGTCCGGAAGGCGGGCTTTGCCCCCGCTTTCTGGAGCAGGAGAGTCAAGCTTGCGTAGTTTTACCATGGCAGATAGTCAATTCTCCATCGAGGGGCAGCCGCTCTATCCACACTTCAAACTCACGAGTGAACAGTACCCGCGCGCATTAGCGACAAGAATAGTAAGCGATGATGGAGATGAATATTTCGGAGCCTTCCTCAACCGCACGTCGGTCCGGATCGTGATCGATTTTCTAAATCGCACCTTTCGACTTCGCAGCTGCACCATTGCCATCGACGGCAGCTTCCCCGTTCCTTGCACGCAGTATTACGCGCGGCGGTGCGTCGCTCCGTGCGTCGCGAGCCTCACCGATCCGAAAAGTTATCTGGAGCTCGTGCAACTCGCGCGTCTATTTTTGCGGAACGATCGCGAGCTGCTTCGAGCCTCGATCGCGAAAACGATCGAGCACGCGGCGGAGCAGCTCGATTTTGAAACCGCGGCGCGGTTTCGCGACATTCTCCAGCAAGTTGAAAAGTTCTGGTCGCAATCGCGATGGCAGATATGGCTCGAAGATTCGACCGAC
>JBKJOR010000250.1:0-8862 GCA_046595575.1 Pyrinomonadaceae bacterium
AGGAGATTCCGTAGTGAAAAAGCTTTCTTACCTTCTTACCGCTTTAGCTCTTTCCTTATTCATCGTTACGACCGCCACTCCTCAGGGATCGGCCGTTTCTAAATCAGGTCCAAAAACCTTGATCACGTCGCCTGGGACGACCAGGGCTGTAACTGTTGAGAAGATCGAGCAAGATATTGCCGAAGCTCTGTCGGTGATCGAAAGCAATCATGTCGTCGGCAAAAAGATCAGCTATAACGATGTGTTCAAATCGTCCATCGACGGCATGCTGCATACTCTCGATCCGCATTCGAACTACTTCGACGCAAAAGAGTTTGAGCAATTTCGCACCGATCAGAGCTCCCGATACTACGGAATCGGAGCGACGATCGGCGACCTGAGCGACGACAAAGGCAATGTCATTGCGACCTTTATCAAAGCGACCTTCGAGGGTGCACCAGCACATCGTGCGGGCTTACGTTACGGCGATAAGATCGTCGAAGTGAACGGCTCGTCGATGATCGGAAAACCGTTTTCTGAAGTGCGTAATTTCCTGCGTGGCCCGCGTGGAACGCCGGCAAAGCTTGTCGTTGAGCGCTATGCGAGCGGCAAGAAAGAGAATGTCGAGATCATTCGCGATGCGGTTTCGCAGCCGTCGATCCAAGAGGCGTACATGATCCGCCCGGGCGTCGGCTACATCGCCATGACCGGCGGTTTTAATCAGACGACGTACGCGGAGTTCGCCGATTCGATGAAACGCCTCAAAGCCGCGGGGATGAAACAGCTCGTGCTCGATCTCAAGAACAACGGCGGCGGTTTGGTTGGTCAGGCATATCGCGTCGCAAACACGTTCCTCGAGACTGGGCAGACGGTATTTACTCAGAAAGGGCGCCTTGACGGAACGACAGAGCCATACCGGGCCGAGAATCCGACGCCTGAGCGGATGCCCGTCGTCGTCCTGGTAAATCGAAATTCGGCCTCGGCATCAGAGATACTTGCCGGAGCCCTGCAGGACCACGATCGGGCGTTGATAGTCGGCGAAAACACTTTTGGAAAAGGACTCGTGCAAAATCCTTTCGTGCTTGATTATGGCTCGATGCTCTTGCTGACGATCGCGAAATACGAAACACCATCCGGGCGTTTGATCCAGCGGGATTATTCGAACGGTAATCTTTACGACTACTACACTAACGGCGGGGTCCAGGCTGATGACGAAAGTTCGTCTCCGTCGGCACCTCGCGGTGCTGAAAGCAAGACCGACTCGGGCCGTTCGGTATACAGCGGCGGCGGAATCTCACCGGACGTCGCGATAAAGGCGGATACGATCACGATCGAGAAAGCCCGCTATCAGCAGAAGCTGAACAATCCCATCTTTGCATTTGCGTTGGAACTGACTGCCGGGCGGATCAAGGGTCACGAAATGACAAAGGTAGACAGTCCGATCCTCTTCGAATACGACATTAAGTCAACCGACTACCCGGTCACGGATAGCATGTTCCAGACGTTCAAGACGTTCGCGGTTCAAAAGTATAGATACACGCCGGCTCAGATCGAGCGCGAGCGAGAGTTTATTGAACGGATCCTTCGCTCCGAACTTGTCACCGCGGCATACGGTACGACATCGTCACTGCAGGTCTCTAACGAATACGATACGCAATTAACGAAGGCGATCGGCCTACTTCCTCAAGCAAGACAGCTTGCTCTCGAAGCCGCCCGGATCAAGGCAAGTGCGTCAAAAGACCAGACCCTGAACAACCGCGAGTAGCTGAATGTATTTGACGAAGAAGGAGGCTGCCTGTGATGGCGGCTTTTTTCATTTGTCGCGGAATGAGTTCGGTAGGCTTGGTCCTCTCTAGACGTCTCCGATGGCAATTTGCTCTACAAGTGCCCAAAGCAAAATGCGAGAACAAGGACTCGACGGACTGTCGAAAACACTGTCAACTATTTTCAATTCCGACCGTTGAGAGGTGCAATGCTTTGCAGCTAACCGGCCATTAAGAAGCTAGATACCAGGTAATAGATGCCGTAGCCGACACCCGCCAGTATCAAAAGAAGAAAGAAGATTGATACACCCAGGATGACTTTGAAATTTCGGTAGCGTTTCTCGCTCGGCGGTGAAAGCTGATTCTGGGGAAAATATGGTGGAGGACGATTCATTACCCTCACTCTAGCAATTTCGCCACACGCCATCAACCCGGTTACGGATAGAACCCGGTGGCGTGGTGTGCGATCAAGCACGGATTCGGACTTCCAAAGTTGTATGTAATAATGGTTTTGCTCGTCAAACCAATTCTTTGTGTAGGTAAATGTATGAATCGAATTCTGCTCATTTTCGCTCTCTTTGCTTTCTTCACTCTGTCGGTGCCCGCTCAGAAAGGGTTCACGATGGACAATCTTATTGCGGCAAAACGTGTAGGAGATCCCCAACTCTCGCCCAACGGACGAACCGTTGCATTCACCGTCGGGAACGTCAACAAAGCCGATAACCGGACTGTCACGCACATTTACACGATCGGTGTCGATGGCTCAGGGCAGCGTCAGATAACTACCGGGACAGCATCGCATAGCGCTCCGCGTTGGTCGCCGGATGGGCGTCATATAGCGTTTACGACCGGCGGACAGATCTGGACGATGGAGCCGGACGGCGACGATCGAAAACAGATCACGCGGATCTCGACCGGCGCGGGTAATCCCGTTTGGTCACCCGATGGAAAGTGGATCGCGTTTAGTTCCGAAGTCTATCCTGAATGCACATCGGACGACTGTAACAAGGCGGAAGACGAACGAGTCGAAACAAGCAAGGTTAAAGCGAAGGTTACCGAGCGATTGCTCTTCAAGCATTGGAATGAATGGCGCGATCGCAAACGGAGTCACGTTTTCGTGGTTGCGAGCAGCGGCGGAGTCGCGTCCGACTTTACTCCGGGAGATTTCGACGCTCCGCCGTACGGAGCTTCGACCGGTGTCGATTACGCGTTCTCGCCTGACTCCCGAGAGATCGCGTTCCTGAAGAATCCGGATAAGGTCGAAGCGATCTCGACCAACAGCGATATTGTCGTCGCTTCCCTTTTTGACAAAGCCCAAACAAATATCACCGTAGCAAACAGAGGCTACGACGCCGCGCCTCTCTACACGCCCGACGGAAAATACATTCTCTATCGTTCGCAGGCGACGGAGGCATTCGAGGCCGACCGCTGGCGGATTATGCGTTACAACCGTACGTCAAAAGAAACGGTCGAGCTTACGCTCGGTTTTGACGAGCAGGTCGACGAGATGGTCGTCACGGACGATGGTAAGACGATCTATTTTGCGGCCGGTACGCGCGGACGATCTCCGATCTACTCGCTCCCGGTTGAGCCCGATTTCCGCCAACGCATCGCGACACACGTGAAGCCGGTGCTGACGGGCCACTTTGCAAACAGTGTAAGCGTCTCGAGAGACGGCCGCACTATCGTGTTTGCTTCCAGCACGCTTGCCTCGCCTGCCGAGATCATGAGAGTGAACGCAGACGGGACTGGCGTAACACCACTTACAACATTCAACGACGCAGCGTTTCGTGGTTATGGGTTGCAGAAAGCTGAAGAGATCGATTGGAAAGGTGCACTCAATGCACCCAACCACGGTTTTATTGTTAAACCCGCGAACTTCGATCCGTCGAGAAAGTATCCGCTTATCGTGCTCATCCACGGGGGACCGCAAGGCGCATGGATGGACAACTGGGGCTATCGATGGAACCCGCAAATTTTTGCGAATGCGGGCTACGTGGTCTTTATGCCGAATCCTCGCGGCTCGACCACCTACGGTCAAAAGTTTGTAAACGATATATCGGGTGACTGGGGCGGTAAGGTATTCGTAGATCTGAAGAACGGTGTCGCCGAAGTTATCAAGCGGCCGTACATCGACAGGAACCGTATCGGCGGTGCCGGTGCTAGCTATGGCGGATACATGGTCGACTGGATACTCGGCCACAACAACGATCCGCGTTTCAAATTCAAGGCGCTCGTATCACACGCCGGTGTATACAATCTCGAATCGATGGCGACAGCGACCGAAGAGGTTTGGTTCGTCAACTGGGAATTTAAAGGCATGCCCTGGCAGAATCCCACGATGTACCAGCGATGGTCGCCACACAAATTCGCAAACAGTTTCAGCACTCCTACACTGGTCACTGCCGGTGAACTCGACTTCCGCGTTCCGGTCGATCAGAGCCTCCAGCTCTACACGACCTTGCAGCTAAAAAACGTACCTTCGAAGTTGATCATCTTCCCCGACGAAGGTCACTGGATATTGAAACCGCAGAACTCGGAATTCTGGTACAGCAACGTCATCGACTGGTTCGGCAGACATTTGAAATAGCAGTTTATGAGATTTAGATCTTACCTCACGGCTTTACTGGTCTTTCTCGTAATCGCGTTTTCGTTAACGGTCGCGGCTCAATCGTCGCGACCCAACTTCAACCGGGCGCAAACCTATGACGTAGAGCATTACATCCTGCGTGTGAGTTTCGACCGCGGGGCTAAGAAGGTGATCGGGGATACCACCATCCGCGTGAAGCCTTTACGAAACGAACTCGCGACGCTCGACTTCGATGCGATCGGGATCTCGTTCACATCTGTGGAACTCAGTCCGTCAGGTGCAAAGCTGAAGTTTCGCACGACGGGTGAGAAGGTGATCGTCACGCTCGACCGTCTCTATAAAACTTCGGAGACCATAAGCGTTCGGTTCAAACATTCCACGACTCCAAAGAAAGGCGTCTACTTTGTCAACGACAATTCGGAGAGCGGAACCGTCGCTCATTCTCAGCAGATCTGGACTCAAGGTGAGCCTGATGAAGCCCGCCACTGGTTTCCGTCCTTCGACTTCCCGAGCGACAAAGCCACTTTCGAGCAATTTATAACAGCCGAGGCCGGCGAGACCGTAATCGGCAACGGTGAACTCGCAGAAGAGATAAAGAATCCCGACAACACCATAACCTTTCACTACCGGCTGAGTGTTCCGGCACCTACATATCTTGTCTCATTCGTGATCGGCAAATATGCGAAGATCAGCGACAGGTATAAGGAAATCCCCCTCAGCTTTTACGTCTATCCCGGCACCGAAACTACGGGCAGGAAGGCATTCGACAACACGAAGGAAATGATGCGAGTCTTCGATTCGTTGACGGGCGTCGATTATCAGTTCAACAAATACGATCAGACGATCGTTTCCGGATTCACGTTTGGCGGGATGGAGAACATCACTGCGACGACGATGGCAGACACCGAAATATTGGCTGCCGACAACCCGCTTTTTGCGGCCGGCGTCGGTGACCTCGTATCGCATGAGCTTGCCCACTCTTGGTTTGGAAATCTGGTAACGTGTCGGAACTGGGCCGAGCTCTGGCTTAACGAGGGTTTTGCTACGTTCATGGAAGCCGCCTTCCGCGAGAGGATGTATGGGCGCCGGAATTATATGCTCAAGATCATGCGCGATGCTGAGATATTTCTGACCGACGAATCGATCAATCAAAAGCGAAATGGACTCTTCAACCGGAATGCCGGTGATGTGTCGGAGCTTTTTGACCGGCCGGCAACAACCTACAACAAAGGCGGAGCAGTCCTGCATACGCTGCGTGAGGAGATCGGCAACGATGCGTTCTGGAAGGGTGTGAACGCATATCTCAACAAGCATAAATTCGGCAGCGTCGAGACAACAGATCTGTTAGCGGCAATGGAGGAGGCGTCAGGACGGCAACTCGACTGGTTCTTTGATCAGTGGATTTATATGGCTGGTCATCCCAAGATGGACGTGAAACAGACTTGGATCCCAGCAACGAATACCCTGCGTCTGACAGTAACCCAAACGCAGAAGGCCGACCGGATCACTCCGTCGGCGTTCCGCCTACCGATGGATGTGGAATTTACGCTGGCCGACGGGAAGACAACCGAGAAGCTTGCGATAACGAAGCGCGCGGAGACGTTCTCGTTCAAACTCGCTTCGCGTCCAACCTCGATCAAGCTTGATCCGCAAGACAAGATCCCGGTAAAGACGGTGAAGATCTCGCCCTAATATTCAAATTGTATGTGATGCGTTTTTAACGCAAAAAGCCCTACATCTTTCGATGCAGGGCTTTTGTCTTTGAGAAGACTGGATGTCCGCTTGATTTGTTGAAAAACCAGAGCGCGAAGCACACACAAAATCGCGACTTTGAAGGTCAAACTTCTGCAGTAACTTCTTTGCAACACCTACGAGGTTAGCTGACGGGCTAGGAACGAAAGATTATCCCTGAGCATGTGCTCTTCGCCCCTGTTTCGCATTGCACTACGAAACGTTTGGTTCCCCCGCGTCGGTCCGTCCAAGACCGGCTTCGGTGATCAACTTTTCAACGACTAGAGTTTAGCATGCCGCTTCCGAATATGACAAGAAAAAGCCCGAGGCAAATTCATTATTTCGGGGAATATATTTGGTACAGCATCAGGTAAACGATAACGCCGGTGATCGAGACGTACAGCCAGACCGGAAAGACAAGACGTGCTAAGCGTTTATGTTCGTCGAACCGTCCCTTGAGCGCACGGTAAAGCGTTGCAATAACGAACGGCCCGAGTATTACCGCGAGGATCGTATGGGAAGTTAAGATCGTGAAATAGACCGGCCGGACGAGTCCGGTGCCGGTAAAGGCAGTAGGCCCGATGCCAAAGTAGTAGGACCGGAGCGCGTGATGCGTGACGTACGAAACAAGGAAGATCAGAGACAAAATGCATGCGCTCACCATACAGAACCGATGAGCGTGAACTCGCTTCGTGACAATAAAAACGAATCCGCAAACTAAAAAAACGCCGGCGGACGCGTTCAGAAGAGCGTTCAGATGTGGAAACACGTGCAGGACGTCCATCGTTTATTTCCAAAACCCGAGTATGACGAGGAGCACTATCCAGAGTCCTCCCATAAAATGCCAGTACCAGCCGATCGATCGAGTGAGATTTCGCCGGTAGGCAAGCTCAGGTCCGAACGCCGTGAAATTCCATGTACGAAGCAAGACCGCGCCGAGGGCGATTATTCCACCTAAGACATGTACTGCGTGCGCCGCCGTCAGGATATAAAAGAACCCCGCATACGGGTTTCCTTGCATGTAGAAGCCTCGATTAACCAAGGCTAGCCACACCAGGATCTGAGAAGAGATGAAGGCAGCGCCGAAAACAGTCGTAGCGATCAACATCTGTCGACATCTTTTAAAACGATCGGCAAAAAGAGCGGTCTTCGCGAGGTGGTAAGTAACGCCGCTCGCAGCGATCAAGGCCGTGCTGATCCAGACTTGCATCGGCAGGTTAAACGGCTGCCATTCGGCAGCTCCGTTCGTAGAGATAACGATATACGCGCCGATCATCCCGCCAAACGTCATGAGGACCACGATCAGCAAGAACCACGTTACAAATTTTGACTTATCCGGGACCTCGTCCTGTGTTTCGGGATAAGGGTCAAACCCCGATCGGCTCGATTCGTCACGACCACCACCTCCGCCCCCACCATTGTCTTGATCGTTGCCGCCACCGTTTCCGGTACTTCCGCCGACAAGTCTCGACGTTCTGCTTCGAGGCTCCGCATCGTCGCGATTTTGTATTAGTTCGGCCGTTCCGACTTCCATGAGTGCAATAAGAAGAACGTGATCAAAAATGATCGACGACCATGAGTCCGAAGATCAGCGGTAGATACATCACCGAAACCATAAGAAGGCGGCGAGCTTCGGTCGTCGTTTTAGCTCGAGCTGTCCGGATGCTCTGATAGAGAAACCACAGTCCGAGCAGGATAGCTCCGATCAGGTATGCCATGCCGGCAAACCCAAGAAAGAACGGAGCCAAACTTACGGGAACAAGCATTATTGAGAATAGGACGATCTGCCGGGCGGTGATTCTGCCGTCAGGATCCACAACCGGCAGCATCAAGATCCCGGCCTTTGCATATTGATCGCGATACATCCAAGCGATCGCAAAGAAGTGTGGAAACTGCCAGAGGAACAGTAAAAGAAATAGTGCCCATGCTCCGACCGTCATCTCGCCAGACGAAGCGGTCCAACCCATAAGCGGCGGCATCGCACCTGGAATCGCTCCGATCGCCGTTGATGCCGAGGTCTTAGTTTTTAGAGGCGTATACAGAAAAACGTAGCCGACAATTACGCTTATACCCAGGGCGGCAGTAAGCGGGTTCACTAGAAAGTAGAGATAAATCTCCGCGACGACACACTGAATGACGCCGAACACGAGACCTTCGACGGGCGTCAGCCGCTGCGATGGGATCGGACGGTCCTTGGTTCGATCCATCAGAGCGTCCGTGTCGCGCTCGATATACTGGTTCAACGTAGCCACACCGAATGCCAGTATCCCGATGCCGATCATCGCATTAAGAAACAGCGAAAAGTCGAACGCTCCCGTGGTGCCAAGATAGAAACCAGCCGCCGAAGTCAGGACAAGCATGAACGCAATGCGTGGCTTGGTCAGTTCGACGAATGCACCGATACGCATTCGCCATCCGAGCATATTGTTTTCTACGGTTTCAGTTACTGCCGTTTCCATGTTTGGAGATAGGTGACCGATCGTTTGAGTTAGAATAACTCGCAACCGCGCCATTTTCAAAGCTTACGCCCCGCATCACTCTTCTATTCAGTTGAAGCACTGCTAATTTATCGAACAATGACAAACCAGGACGGCTGCGATATCATTTTTTTACTCCGCATGTCAGCCGCAGAAGAAACAATGGCCGGCCACGAGGCCGTGAAACAGCGAACAAAACCGAAAGGCGACCTGATTCTTGATTTTTTAAGTTCGGTCCGCTTAGGTGTGACTTTCCTGTGTACGCTCGTCGTTCTCTCGATGATCGGGATGCTGATCATCCAGCAGAATGTCCAGGGATTCG
>JBKJOR010000256.1:0-5328 GCA_046595575.1 Pyrinomonadaceae bacterium
GATGCGACGACGGAGCGCGTAATTGCGAATGGTCGCCTCCGCATCGTCAATCGCGTGGGGACAACAACCATTTACTTTGACGACACACCGGACGGAACTTTCGCCAATCGCGACTCGTTCCGCGATGGCGTCAAAGTAAATGGTTGTTGTCCCCACGCGATTGACGATGCGGAGGCGACCATTCGCAATTACGCGCTCCGTCGTCGCATCGGTGAAGAACGTGAACAGTGCCGTACTCTCGTTCTGCATGATGGGGTCGGCAGTCGTGAAAATCTGGTCTGCGCTCAGACCATTGATTGAGGATAGGTACCCATATTGTTTGGAGGTAGTGGGAGTGAGGTTGCTGACCTGCCCCACCACCTCAAAAGCAATATCGCCAATGGGAGTAGTGAGCCGACGACCACCTTCATCTTGTGCATAAACCGAAACAGACGCGCTCGCGCCCATCACGAACACAAATATGATGGACGCGATGATTAAGTTCTTTGACTTGTACATAGAGAGTCTCCTTTGTTTGAGTGGATGCTTCATCTGGCGTGTTCGCTATCGCCGCACCCGTTCAAGTGACAGCCGCCTAACTTTTGTTTAGAGACGATCTTTTATTCCAAATGAGCTACCAGATCTCGCTTCACCACCGCGGTCGCTGGTAAAGGCGATCTTGCCGTTGGCGCGAAGTGGCGGCGTTTGGTCGAAAGCTGTCGCACGAATAGGAATGCCGCTAAACAAACGGCTGAAATGATTTGCCTCGGAGTTGATTGACTATTGATTTGTAATTAGCGTTCATTTCGTTTCTCCTTTGTTACGGCAGGAACGCTGACGGAACGGGCTGGTCATTTGCCAAGCCGAACTGTTGAGCGGCAAATCCACCAGTCGTCTGAAGCAGATACCAAACCCCATCTCGAAAGACAGCTATGTCGGTCCGGCCGTCGCCGTCATAATCCGCGGGAGTCGGGATGTCGGTCGCAAGTCCGAACCTGATCACCGTATAACCGAGCATCGATCGGTTGATATGCCATTCCCCGTTCCGGTAGACCGCGACGTCCGCCTTGCCGTCACCGTCGTAATCAGAAGGGACCGGTCGATCGGTCGCGAGCCCGAAATTGAGAACGAAGTAGCCCTGACTGGAACCATTGATGTGCCATTCGCCGTTTCTGTAAACGGCCTGGTCAATGCGACCATCGCCGTCGTAATCGGCGGGAACGGGTTTATCGTCTGCGAGTCCGAAATTCAAAACTTGCGTCTGATTGTTCGCTAAATTCAGCGTCCACCACGCGCCGCGTCGATAGATTGCTAATTCGGCACGCCCGTCGCCCGTGTAATCGGCGGGAACGGGGACATCACCGGACAATCCGAATTGAACTGCGTTGAAACTGTTGTCGGAGCTTTTCAGCCAATACCAAACGCCGTCGCGATAAACGGAGATATCCGCCTTGCCGTCGCCGTCGTGATCCGCCGGAGTGATCTTGTCGGTTGAGAGTCCGAATTGAGTAGCGTAAAAACCCTGCGACGAGCGATTCAGATACCAGACTCGATCGCTTGGGCGAAAGACGGAAATGTCTGCTCGCCCGTCGCCGTCAAAATCAAAAACCGAGCGCCGACCGCCGTTGACTCGCAAGAGCGCGATCTTTTCATGCGAGTCTGAGTAGTAGTTAAAAAAGGCTCCGGCCGCGAGTATTTTTCCATCCGGTTGGATCGATCCGGGAATTGCAAATGCATAATTGGACCCGCCGGCGTTCATCGGAAAGAGGGATCTTCCCCCGACTCCAAAGGTCGGATCCAAGGCGCCGTTGGAATGAAGACGAGCAATGCCGAAGGAACTAACACCTGACTGGTTGGACCCGTTTCCGGTCAAGACGATTTTACCGTCACCGCTGGGTAAGATCGTGCTCGGCGTAAAAAAAGGAAAGGATAAAAAACCGTTCGTGCCAAAACCCGTATCGATGGACCCGTTCGGGTTGAAGCGAACGAGGAACGAGGAAGAGGCTTGACGAGCCACGAGTATCTTGCCGTCCGGCATCAGAGTCGCAGCCATGCTGTACGGGTACAGACCGTCTGTAGATAGAACAACCCTGCCGTTGTTTCCGAAGCTCGAGTCGGGAGTTCCACCAGGGTTAAAACGGGCAAGCAGCGTATGGTCTCCCGCTTGTGGAGTGGAGAGCGATCCGACAACAATGATCCTACCGTCCGGCTGGACTAGAACTTTATTACCGTCCGAAATTCCATCGCTGATTCTTACCTCGCCCGCCGTCCCGAAAGTGGTGTCGAGCGACCCATTCGTATTGCATCGGTTGACTACGATATGGTGCGCCGAATCCCACCATTCCCAGATAGTCCCGAGCATTTTCCCGTCCGGCAGGAGCGCAATGTGCTCGCCACCACAACTAGACGAGTCGTTTCCGAACGTTCCGTCTAAAACCCCCGACGATGAGTATTGGGATCTAGGTGCTACAAGTATCCGCCCGTCCGGACGCAAAGCCAGATCGCTTCCGCCACCCCAGGTAAAGACCTTTCCGTTTTGACCGAACAAGGGATCAAGGGTTCCGTTCGGCAAATAGCGGACAATATATCCTCCTTGGGGCAGGGCATAACCGTCGTGCCATAAAATGCCGGCGACCAGAATCTTGCCGTCCGGCTGGACGAGCATCGACTCGGCCCAAGGATACGGTTCATTAACGACGATGTTCGTGAAAACGCGACCGCCGGAACCGAAAGTCATGTCCGGGTCCCCCGGTGCGGCCATTCCAATCGTTGCGGCGAAAAGAATCGACGCGAGAACGACCGCAACGTGAGTCAAGATTCTTTTTGAACTTATAGTTTGCATGATTTTTGGCTCTTTATGGCAAATAAGCCGACGGAACAAGCTGGTCGTTTTAGAGGCCGACCTGTCGAGCGGCAAACCCGGGCTGTCGTTTGTCTCAGGTAGAGTTCGCAGCTGACACTTCAAACACGATCGCGGAAATGAAGATCCGGTTCCCCTTATCAACCTGAAAACAATTGTTTTGCTCAAAATGATCGTGTTACACTACGCGCGCTTCACCGGATAATAGGAAATCGCCGTATTCGTTGTGTGAATACGCTATACGCCGCACGGCAGGTTTGTCCTTCCACTTTCCTCCTGATTAGCTTCCGTTTTGCTTCCGATAGCACCTAGAGTCGGTTATGCCCTTCGATCGAAAGGAAATATACGAGTTCGGAGAGTATCGTTTGGATGTCGACGAACGGACGATCGAGCGTCTCGACGGCGTTCCTTCCGCCGCCCTTCCGGATAAAACTTTTGAGACGCTGGTAATGCTCGTCCGCAAGCGTGGCCACTTGGTCTCGAAGGACGACCTTCTACGCCATGTTTGGCCTGACACTATTGTCGAAGAGAACAATCTCGAGAAGCGTGTGCACGCGCTTCGTCAGTTTTTGAGCAAAAGTGAAGAGCGCAGCGGATTCATTGAAACCGTGAGAGGACATGGCTATCGATTTGTGGGACGGGTGGAGGTTGTCGAAGTCAGCCAGTCATGGTTACCGGAGAGCCTCCGGATCCTCGAAGCGGACACCCAAGGACTCGCCGAAAACACCGCCGGAAGTAGCGGACCGAACGGCCATGTTGCAAAGGCGGCAACTGGAGTTGCGGGTGATGATGAAGTTGGTGCCAATAAGCCATGGGCTTCAAAAAAGATCTTGATCGCCGCGTGTGGCGCAGGCGTCCTTGTTATTGCGGCGGTTCTTGGGTATTTCGGTTTTGTTCGGACAAGCTCAAAGTCTCCACGTACGATTGTTATCTTGCCCGCTGTTTCGATGTCGATCGCTGAAAGAAACGAACTGCTCGAGGTCGGCATCGCGGACTCTATCATTAATAGTTTGGCCGCTGCAGATGGATTGATAGTGCGTCCGCTAAGCTCCGTGCGCGAATATGCCGGATCGAATGTTGACCCGATTGAGGTCGGTCGTGAGCAGCGGGCCCACTACGTACTGGCGGCAAACTATCAGGTCGCCGGCGGGAGAATAAAAGTAACCTCGCAACTCTTCAATGTTAGCAACGGTAAGATCGAGGAAACGTTTCAATCTCAGCATGATGTTGCGAATGTATTTTCTGCACAGGATGCGATTGCCGCGGATTTGGGAAGTAAGCTAATGGGGCTATTGGGTGTGTCGCCGGGCCATCCCGTAAGGGCGCGGGGAACAAACAATGAGGATGCCTATCGCGCCTATGTCCAGGGGAGTTACATACTCGACAAAAGGGACGCCGGCGCTCTCGAGTACATGGACAAGGCCGTTACGCTCGATCCTAACTACGCAAAGGCTTGGGCTGGCAAAGCCTTGACTCATTCTCAGGCGGCCGACTCCAGGAACGACGAAGACTTTACCAAAGCGAATGAAGCGATCAGAAATGCTCTTACCATAAACCCTGATCAGTCCGAAGCATATACCGCGTTGTGTCATCTCCGAGGTCACTCTGAATGGGATGCAGCTGGGGCGGAAGAAGCTTGCCTCCGTGCGATCGAACTTGACTCAACCTCCGCCATTGCACGCCAGACGTACTCACTTCTTCTAGGTTCCCGCGGCAGAGCAGATGAGTCGTTCGCGCAAGTCAAGATCGTGATGGAGTTGGAACCTGCGTCATATATTAACCAGGTGTATTACGCCAATTTGCTTTATTTCGCCAGACGTTTGGATGAAGCAGTCGCCCAATACAGGACAGTGGTGGATCTTAAACCGGAGAGAGTTGCAACTTACAACTGGTTCGTGAGAGCCCTGGAAGCACAGGGGAAGGAGTCAGAAGCATTCGAGTGGTTCATCAAATCGTTGATCGTCGAAAAAAAAGACGACGAGACAATCCGACGATTCAAAACGGCTTATGAAAGTTTCGGTTACAAGGGGGTCCTGCTTGAGAGGATAAAGACTCTCGACAGGGACAGTCCCTTCCGGAAAGCGGGCCTTTTTGCGCGGATCGGAGACAAAGATAAGGCTTTCGAGATGCTCGAGGAGTCGTATAAAGAGCGTTCCTGGCAAATGGCAATTTTACTTCCGATCGAACCGCAGCTCGATCCGATCCGAAACGATCCGCGATACGAAGACCTGCTTCGTCGGGTTGAGGGCAGATAAGACCGGCATAGACGCGCGCCAGCTAGATTGGTCTTGCGAAACGTCGGTGGGAGTCCAAGTCGGCTCGTTTAATTCTAGTGTACCGAAGCTACGCATGGCCGTTGAGTTTATGAAGTCACTGGTGCCGCATCTTCTGTTTGTAATCCTTGTACTCGGCTTTGTAATGGCCTCACCGGATCCGTCCGTCTTCGCGCAATCACAAGCACTAAATGGTCAGATCGAGGGCAGCGTTTT
>JBKJOR010000394.1:0-5740 GCA_046595575.1 Pyrinomonadaceae bacterium
GTCAGAGGTTGCCGTTCTGGCTGATGCGACTTGCATCCCCGCATTCGTCGCCGCCGATCTTCTCTCGCAAGCCGAACACGGACCGGATAGCCAGGTCGTTCTCGTTACCGACTCGGAAGCGATTGTCGCTGAAGTTTTGCGGGAGCTCGAGCGACAAGTAATACTTCTCCCTCGCAAGAAGAGCGCCCATGCGGCTCTCGAGAACTCGAAAGCAATACTGGTTGACTCAGTACACACGGGTCTCGACCTGCTGAACGAATACGCACCCGAGCATCTGATCCTCGCGGTCGCTGACTCGGACGCGATCGCGAATCGGGTTACGAATGCCGGCGCGGTCTTCATCGGAAATTATTCTTGTGAAAGCGCTGGTGACTATGCGTCGGGAACGAATCACACTCTCCCGACGAATGGCGCTGCCCGAGCGTACAGCGGCGTCTCTGTTGACAGCTTTCTGAAGACGATCACGTATCAGAAGGTGAGCCGCGACGGTCTTCGCAATCTTGCTCCGGTTATCGAGACAATGGCTGCGGCGGAGGGTCTTGATGCACACAAGAAAGCGGTGTCGATCAGACGCGAATACCTGGAGGCCGAATGACATTCGATCTCGAGAAGCTCGTTCGTCCAAACATTCTTGGATTGAGATCCTATTCCTCCGCACGATCAGAATTCGCGGGCGCCGCCGACGTCTTTCTCGACGCAAATGAGAACGCGTTCGGTTCGCCGGCGGGTGACGACTTCAACCGCTACCCGGATCCACTGCAGGGCTCGCTAAAAAAGCGCGTGGCTGAAATGAATCTCGTCACGCCGTCGCAGATCTTTATCGGCAACGGCAGCGACGAAGCGATCGATCTGCTGTTCCGTATTTTCTGCGAACCCGGCCGCGACGAATGCGTGATCTGCCCACCGACTTACGGAATGTATCGCGTTTCGGCCGACATCAATGATGTGAGCGTAAAAGAAGTTCGACTGACCGACGACTTTCAACTCGACGTCCCATCGATCCTCCGCACAATCTCGCCTCGAACAAAACTGATCTTCGTCTGCTCGCCGAATAACCCTACAGGAAATTTGATGAAGCGTGACGATGTCCTTCGTCTGGCACGGAGGTTCGACGGGATCGTCGTTGTAGACGAGGCATATATCCACTTCGCGGATCAGCCGTCGATGATGGGCGAGATCGAAAAGAAACAAAACATCGTCGTCCTCCAAACATTCTCGAAAGCATGGGGAATGGCGGGTCTGCGGGTCGGTCTCGCGTTCGGAAGCGAACCGTTGATCGACCTCATGAACCGCGTGAAACCTCCTTACAACGTGAGCAGTATTTCCCAGCAGGCGGTGCACGGTGCGCTGGGAGATGTGACGAAAATCGATCTATGGATCACGAACATTCTGGCGGAGCGCGAGCGTTTGGCCGAGACACTCTCACGTTTCTCGTTCGTTGAAACGGTATACCGATCTGACGCGAATTTTATCCTCGTAAGAACGGCTGATGCGGCCGCGATCTACCGGCATCTGATCGACCATAAGATCGTCGTCCGCGATCGCAGCGGGGTCGAGCTTTGTGAGAACTGTTTGAGGATCACCGTTGGTACTGAACCTGAGAATGATCGCCTGATCAAGGCAATGGAGAGTTATAGCTCCGATCGCCGGACACAATAAATTGTATGAAAAAAGTTTTATTTATCGACCGTGACGGAACCATCATCCGCGAACCGCACGATTTTCAGGTTGATCTACTTGAGAAGCTTCGTTTCCTGCCTGAAGCGATCACGACACTCGCGAAGATCGCCCGAGAAACAGATTTCCTTTTCGTGATGGTGACGAATCAGGACGGATTGGGAACTGACGGTTTCCCGGAAACGGCTTTCTATCCGGCACAGAATTTTGTGTTGCAGACCCTGTCTGACGAGGGTGTTGTCTTTGCCGACGTTTTCGTCGATAAAACGTATGAGCACGAGAATGCCAACACCCGAAAACCCGGGACGGGGATGCTCGGCAAGTACCTAACGGGCGAGTATGACCTCGAGAATTCTTACGTCATAGGCGACCGGCCGACGGACGTTCAGCTCGCAAAGAATCTCGGGGCGAAGGCGATCTACATAAACAATCTTAACTTTCCTCTGAACGGCGAAACTGGTGAGTCGGTTGCTGCGATCGAGACCTGGAACGACATTTACGAACTGCTGCGGAACCCGCGACGGAAGGCCTCGCATCGTCGGACCACGAAGGAGACCGACATTCTCGTCGAGATAGATCTCGACGGGACGGGCACGTCGAATATCTCGACCGGCATCCACTTCTTCGATCACATGCTCGAACAGATCGCTCGTCACGGTTCGATCGACCTAACGATCGAAGCGAAGGGTGATCTCCATATCGATGAGCATCACACGATCGAGGATGTGGGGATCGCGCTCGGCGAAGCATTCTCGCTCGCCCTTAGCGAGAAACGTGGGATCGAACGTTACGGATTCTGTCTGCCGATGGACGATTGCTTCGCACGCGTCGCTCTCGATTTCGGCGGGCGAAACTGGATCGTCTGGGATGCCGAGTTCAAACGCGAGAAGATCGGCGAGATGCCGACGGAGATGTTCTTCCATTTCTTCAAATCATTTTCCGATAAGGCTCTTTGCAACCTGAACATTCAGGCCACGGGGACGATCGAACATCACAAGATCGAAGCGATCTTTAAGGCGCTTGGAAGGGCAATAAAAATGGCGGTCCGCCGAGAGGGGACGGAATTGCCAAGCACGAAAGGGGTGATATGAAAGTCGCGATCGTAAAATACAACGCTGGTAACACGGCTGCCGTCGCGAATGCTTTGGAAAGGTTAGGCGTAGAGCCCGTGATCACCGATGACGGTGTGACGCTGCGGGGGGCCGACCGGGTTATATTTCCCGGCGTCGGCGAAGCATCAACTGCGATGGCGTACTTGCAAGAGCTAGGGTTGGATGAGGTGATCCCGTCTCTAAAGCAGCCTGTGCTTGGTATCTGTCTTGGGATGCAATTGTTGTGCGAATCATCCGAAGAGAACGACACCAGGTGCCTCGGAGTTTTTCCTTATCGCGTCCGGAAGTTCAGCTCGGAACGCGTGAAAGTTCCGCACGTGGGTTGGAACACAATCGACGTAGCAGACTCACCGCTCTTCGGTGGGATGACCGGCGATCAATACGTCTACTTTGTTCATGGATATTACGTCGAGACCGGTGAGCAAACCACCGCGACTTGCACATATGCCGAGCTTTTTAGCGCCGGCATCGGCCACGCAAATTTCTACGGCGTTCAGTTTCACCCGGAAAAGTCAGGAGCTGTCGGTCAATTAATTCTGGAGAATTTCTTACGGTTATGATCGAAATAATTCCCGCAATGGATCTGATCGATGGTAAATGTGTGCGACTGACGCGCGGAGATTTCGAGCGGAAGACCATCTATTCGGATGAACCGCTCGATATAGCAAAAGGTTTTGAAGCCGCCGGGATAACGCGGCTGCACATGGTAGACCTGGACGGTGCGAAGTCGGGCTCGCCAAAGAACATGTCTGTGCTGGAGCACGTTGCAAAGCATACGTCGCTCGACATCGATTTCGGCGGAGGGATTAAATCGGACGCAGACCTTGAAAGTGTCTTCAGTGCGGGAGCCGCGATGGCGAATATCGGAAGTTTAGCGACAACCGATTCCGATACGTTTCTCTCCTGGGTAAAGAGACACGGAGGCGACCGCATACTTCTCGGCGCCGACGCGAAAGACGGCAACGTCGCGATCAACGGCTGGCAGACTGTGACAGCGATCGAGGTCACCGAATTTGTGTCGCGTCACGCACGACTCGGAGTGACGAGTATTTTCGTGACGGATATTTCTCGCGACGGTGCAATGGGCGGACCTGCGATCGAACTCTACGAACAAATCATATCCCTCGTGCCCGACCTCAACCTGATCGCCAGCGGCGGAGTCCGTTCGATGATCGACGTAGAGGAACTGGAACGTATCGGCTGTGCCGGCGTGATTGTCGGCAAGGCGGTATACGAAGGTCGGATCACAATGAAGGAGCTTTCAAACTATGCTCGCTAAACGGATCATCCCATGCCTCGACGTAAAGGACGGTCGAACCGTAAAAGGCACGAACTTTATCAGTCTTCGCGACGCGGGCGACCCGGTTGAACTGGCGGCAAAGTACTCGGCCGACGGTGCGGACGAACTGGTGTTCCTCGACATCTCGGCGACCAACGAGGGCCGCAAAACGTTCGAGGCGCTTGTGAATGAGATCGCGAGAACGATCAGTGTTCCGTTCACCGTCGGGGGCGGCATTTCGACGGTGAAGGATATAGACACATTGTTGTGCGCCGGTGCGGACAAGGTTTCGATCAACACTGCGGCGGTCAAAGATCCCGGTACAATTACCACCGCCGCCAAAAATTTCGGTTCGCAGTGCGTCGTCGTGGCTGTCGATGCCAAGCAGACATCAAATGGCTGGCGGGTATTCCTGAACGGCGGGCGTGTGGAGACGGATCTCGATGCCGCCGAATGGATCCGCCGCGCTGTCGATCTCGGTGCCGGCGAGATTTTGCTGACATCGATGGATGCGGATGGAACAAAAAACGGATTCGAGATCGAACTCACGAGAACGATCTCAGCGGCGGTCAGCGTGCCGGTGATCGCGTCCGGAGGCGCGGGTACGATGGACGATTTTGCCGAGGTATTCGTTCGCGGAAAAGCCGACGCCGCGCTTGCCGCAAGCGTGTTTCACTATGGCGAGATCGGAGTTCCCGGCTTGAAATCATTTCTACGAATGCGCGGGATCGAGGTGAGGGTATGACTCTGGACTTTGGAAAGTACGCGGACGGACTTGTGCCCGCGATCGTTCAGGACTCGGCAACAGGTCGCGTCCTTATGCTTGCCTACATGAATGCCGAAGCCGTCGAGGCGAGTCAGATCTCGGGCCATGTCACGTTCTATTCGCGTTCACGAAAAAGGCTCTGGACGAAAGGCGAAACAAGCGGAAACTTCCTCGAGATCGTTTCGATCGCCTCCGATTGCGACATGGATGCGATACTGATCAAGGCGAATCCGCACGGACCGGTTTGTCATACGGGCGCGGATACTTGCTTCGGAGAGATCAATCGATCGAACGCATCGTTCCTCAACGAACTCGAGTCGATCATCGATGAACGGCGGTCGAACCCGCGTGGCGGATCGTACGTTTCAAAGCTTTTCAACGAAGGCATCAACAGGATCGCACAAAAGGTCGGCGAAGAAGCGTTTGAGACAGTTATCGCTGCGAAAGACGATGACTCTGACGCATTTAAAAATGAAGCCGCCGATCTACTTTTTCATTACCTCGTCCTGTTAAATGCAAAAGGTATGAAGCTTGACAATGTCGTGGAAGTCTTGAGGCAGCGGCACCAAAGTAAAACGTAATGCGCGATCATATCCGCCTTTGCTTTCTGATTCCGCCGGGCCGCGCTTCAATATGATAAAGATGCGGGGGCAAAGCCGCCCTTCCGGACTTGCGAATGCGATTATCACTGTAAGTGCGTTCTCAATCCGAGGTGCGGAGCGTAGACTGCGAAGACGCAATTCTTATTTCATATGCGATCGCCTAGCCGTTGGTTAAAAGAGAGTCCTTCCGTCCGCATCGTTGCCGGAATTGCATTGGCTGCGCTCGTGCAATCCGGCAACGATGCGGACGGAAGGACTCTCTTTTAACCAACGGCTAGGCGATCGCATATGAAATAAGAATTGC
>JBKJOR010000411.1:0-3193 GCA_046595575.1 Pyrinomonadaceae bacterium
GTCGTGAACATGGAAGTATGGAGTCGCGAGATGTGGTTTGAGGAAACTCGTCTGCCGTGGATCTTGCCGAGTCCGAACATTCCCACCGTCGATACGTGCGTAGTCTTTCCCGCGACGGTGCATCTCGAGGGAACCGAGTTGAGCGAGGGACGCGGCTCGACAAAAGTTTTTGAGATCAACGGCGCACCGTTCATCGATCCGTACAAGTGGGCCGATGCCCTTCGCTCATTTGATTTTTCCGGCGTCGCGTTTCGCGAGTGCTATTTTCAACCCACATTCCAGAAATGGGCAAAGGAAACCTGCGGCGGGATTCAGCTTCACGTGACGGATCGAAATTTATTCACACCCGTGATAGTCGGCGTCGCGATGGTCAAGACAGCCTATGACCTGTATCCCGGTAAGTTTGAATGGAAGCGCGATGCGTACGAATACGAGTTCGACAAGAACCCGTTCGACGTCGTCAGCGGTACCGACACGATCCGGAAAGCGATCGAGGCCGGATCTTCATTGGATGAGATCACTGCCGCGTGGGAGCCGCGCGGGTCTGAATTTGCGGAAGTAAGGAAAGAGTTTTTGTTGTACTGAGTGCGGCTATCTAGTTTATCGTTCGTCGTTCGTCGTTCAGAGGTCCGGAGGACCGGAATGTTTGTAGGTGCCGTGGTGTAACGATCGAGAGCTCCGTAGGAGCGGAAGACATGTCGCTCCTACGGAGCTCGAATTATTGATGCCTCGATTCTCGATTCTACAAACATGTCACGCCTACGGCGTTCAAAAACATGCCACGAATCCGACGTGGAGACGGACTTTGATGTATGTCGCTACTGACCATCACTCACGCCTTCTGGTAATTGATTATATTTCCCGCCATCCCCTGAAAGACGAAATAGTGGAACGGCAACACCGAATACCAGTAGAGCCGGCCGAGCAATCCTTTCGGGCGGAAGGTCGCGGTCTGTTTTAAATAGTTCTGTCCGTCCTTACCTACGATCGCAAACTCCAGCCATGCTTCGCCCGGTAGTTTCATTTCAGCGTAAAGCAGCAGGCGCTTGTTTGGTTTGTCCGCCACCAAGACTCGCCAAAAATCGAGCGTGTCTCCGGCGTTTATCGTATTGACATTCGTTCGCCCACGCCTTAGTCCTACGCCGCCGAACATCTTATCCATCACGCCACGTATCGACCACAGCCAGTTTGTGTAATACCATCCGCGGCCGCCGCCGATCGACCAGATATTGTCGACCACCTGATCAACGTCGGTTGTGATCGCCACCATTCGTTCGTCCACGAGGCATCCGTTGACCGGCACTTCCATGTGCTTGCGCAGCGAATTGTCCTTGAAGCTTGAAACAAGCGAATCTTTCCAACTGGAAACAACGCTGTTCTGCCCGATCTTCTGAAATGCCAACCGAACCGCATCCTTGTAGTCCATGGGATGGATCCCAAGGCGGTCGGCAAGATCGTCCGGCTTCGCGACTACCTCGACCTTCATGCTGTTGACGAGATTCACGGCGAGCCGATAGGAAGTGCTCGTGACGAAATAGAGCCAATAAGACGACAGTTTCGGCGTCATCACGGGGACCGTGAAGATGTAGCGTTTCAGGCCGCGCACTTCGGCAAACTGCAGCAGCATCTCCTTGTAAGTCATAACCTCCGGGCCGCCCATATCATGCGATTGTCCGTACGTGTCCTCGCGGAGGAGGACACCGGTGAGATATTCGAGAACGTTTCGGATCGCGATGGGCTGCGTTCGAGTATCGAGCCATCTGGGCGTGATCATTATCGGAAGCTTTTCGACGAGATCACGGATTATCTCGAATGATGAACTACCCGAACCGACGATTATCGCAGCCTTGAGCGAAGTGACCGGAACCTTGCTTGTGCGGAGCAGCTCGTCGACCTTCTTTCTCGACGCCAGATGCTTCGAAAGCTTGTCCTCGTTCGTGATCCCGCCGAGATAGATGATCTGCTTCGCCGACGTCTGGTCGATCAGCTTCACGAAATTCAAGGCGGCAGTCTTTTCAAGCTGGTCGAAATTAGCGGAGTCATCGTCGCTCATCGAATGAATCAGGTAGTAGGCAGCATCAATGCCACCTAGCTCGTCGCCTATCGAAACGTCAGTCAAAAAATCTATCTCGACAGCGGATACGTTCGGATGCTTATAGAGGCCTTCCGTTGGAAATCGATTCTTGTCCCTGACGGCACAAACGACCTCGCAGCCCCGCTCGATAAGAAGGGGCAAGAGGCGTTTCCCAATGTAGCCACTGGCGCCGGTTAGAAGGACTTTCATTGAACTTAGTTTACTCTCTTCGCGGCGGGGGTTGCGGTGGCAAAGCTAGCCAGTCGCTTTACACCCTCCCTACCGGTCGGGTTTCTGCCTTAGGGCGTCCAATACCTTTTCACCGCGCGGTGATAGTTTGTAGCCCGGATGGAGACTTTCGGTGAGACCCAACGTCTTTAGCTTTCTTACCCACGGTTTAAATTCGGGAATGGATATGCCGAGATAGTCGGCAAGAAGACCGGAGTGGGTGTTCGGCATGTCTTGAATAAGCTGCAGATATTGCTGTGTCCACGGATCACGTTTGCTGTTCGTGTCGAGCTTCTCGAGTTTCGATATGACATCTTCTAACTCGCTGTCGCCCAACTCGGTATTCTCACGAAGCGCGATCCGTGGATCTTCACCGGCGAAGCGGACTCGAATCCGGTAGATCGGATCGTCGCGATAGCTCAAACCGGAAAGAAGCTTGTCGCGTGACGGATAGCCCGCTTCACGAGCGTCTAGATCGGTTATCTCATCTTCTTTTAGGATCTCCACCGCGTCGATCCCGATCACTCCGCCTTGGGTCATCTGCGTCCCACCGGTTTTTACTCCGGGCTTTTTCCACCGCCGAAACAAGAGTGTGATCTCGCCTGATTTGATCCTTTCGATGATCTCGTCTTTTATGAGCATAGGAACGTCGGCAGTCCAGTCATGCGCCACTCTGCACCGAATGCAGGCTTAGACGAAGTTCGTCATCTTTCGCCATGAGTTTTACATCAAAGGTCGCCGTCAAGTGCAAAAGCCCGCGCGTAAGCAAGGGCGATACACTCAACATTGAGCACGCCGGCATGCGTAAGAAACGGCGACCCTGTTCACATTCGTAATCAAAAGCGAGCAACTCAACATTGAGCATATCGCCCTTGCTCACGCGCAGGCTTT
>JBKJOR010000449.1:0-5967 GCA_046595575.1 Pyrinomonadaceae bacterium
GTGAATCTTTTTCTAAAGATCTTTTTGTGGTTTCTTTTAGCGATCGCTCTGATGGTGGGCGTCGTGCTGTTCCTGAACTGGACAGTCACCACCGAACCGATCGTGAGCCGCTGGCAGAGCTCGGTCAGGAATCAAACCAATCTTTATGCGGCTACGATCGCCCAGATCCACGGGGCGCAGGGAGATGCCGGAGTCAGGGAATTTTTGAATCGCATACGCGATGTTGAGACTGTGACCCAGGTCAATCTGGTGCGACGAGACGGAGCCCTATGGTTTTCCGACGCTAACGACGTATCAAATTATCGTGCGTTGATCGATGCCGCTTTTGTATCCTCGGAAATTCAGCTCGAGCTCAGTTCGGCCGATACGGCTCTTTCTTCCAAGAACCTCAGACTCGCAAACGGTGACGAGTATGCACTCATAATTCGCTGGGATCGCCTCCGGCCGACGCCGTTCTTCGGTGAGTCACAGCTTCGCTATATTCGCTACGCTGCGCTATTGCTTACGGCCCTGCTCGTCTGTTATGCATTGGCTAAATATCTGTCATCGCCTATTCAGAAAATTCGCCGTGCAACGCAAAAACTTGCCGCAGGTGAACTGGGCACACGCGTCGGAGATAAGGTCGGCATGCGTCGTGACGAGTTGGCGGAGCTCGCGAAGGACTTCGACGTCATGGCTGAGCGGATCGAATCGTTGATCACCTCACAGCAGCGCCTGTCGCGGGATGTTTCTCACGAGCTGCGTTCGCCATTGGCTCGGATGAACGTCGCGCTCGAGATCGCGAGACAAAAGTCGAACGGCGACACGGCACCGATCCTCGATCGAATCGAGACGGAATCGAACCGTTTGAACGAAATGATCTCACGGCTTTTGACTCTCGCACGGCTAGAGACCGGATCGCCCGAGTTTGAGCGGAGCGAGATCGATCTAATGCCACTGGTCGAGCAGTTAGTATCCGACGCGGATTTCGAGGCGAACGCGGTTGGTAAATCAGTGAGGATAACGCACGCCGACAATTGCCGGATGATGGGCAACGAGGAATTGGTCGGTAGCGCCGTGGAGAACGTTCTCCGGAATGCGGTCCGGTACACGCGCGACGGAACAGTCGTCGAAGTGTCGCTGAAAAATGTGGATGGATCCGCGGTCGTCTCAGTTCTTGATCACGGTGGCGGAGTTCCCGATGAGGAACTGCAGAATTTGTTTCGACCGTTCTATCGTGTCGGAGAAGCGCGTGATCGGAATTCGGGCGGGACTGGGCTTGGGCTCGCTATAGCCGAGCAGGCTATAAAAGTGCACAAGGGACGTATTCAGGCAAAAAATATTGGAGACGGCTTGTCAGTTGAAATCCGGTTCGACTGCATGTAAAAGGCGATTTGGGGGGCAGCAGTAAACTCCACACCTCAAACAGATTCGTTGCCCCGCCGGGCATCGGCAAAGGATTTGATAGCCAGAATCACGAAAAGCAGACAGACAAGCGCCATCGAAACCTGAGAAACTACGGCCGCCGAATAAGTCAGCTCGCTCATTTTCGACACCAGACGACCGGCTGTCGCTAGAAAACCCAACAAGGCAACGATCACCGCCGCATGCATCAAGTGTTTTCTCATTCCTTCGCTTCTTCGTGCGAATACTCCAAGGAGAACGAGTATAATTCCGAAAAATGCCGGTATGAGTGCGGTCATACTCTCATGATTGGTCATCACGCCGTTGACGTAGCCGAGGATTCCGATCAGCACGAGAAGCGTGCCGCAAGCTATTGATGTAGATGGCATAATCTGAGTTCCAAGTTTAAGGTTCAATTCTAAGGTTCATGTCCCGAGACTCCAGGCCAAGTTTCAAGTCCGAAGACCAAAGCCCGAATACCGAAGTCCCAAATTGCTATCTTTTTTGTACCGGCAGAATCACAGCAGACGATGTCTTGCCGCCATAATAAACTCGTTGTGTGGCCTTCTGAAAATCCGACTTAGTCGCAAGTTTGTAATTGGCCATGTATTTCTGCGGATTTCGCGCGACCAGCGGGAACCATGTGCTCTGGATTTGAACCATGATTCGGTGTCCTTTTTTGAAAGTGTGCGCAACGCCGGGCATCGTGAACTGCAGTGCCGTTGCGCGGTTCGGTATCAGTGCCACGGGTTTTTCGAAACCGTTGCGAAACCTCGCCGGCATAGGTTCGCCGCGAAGCAGCATCTCGTAGCCGCCGGGTTGAAATACGCTTGAGAAAAAACCGTCGGGCGGCCGCATTCGTTCGGGTTGGCCGTTCGCCGTCTGCTTGCCGGTCAGCGGATAGTTGTAATCGTCGGGAAAGACATCGATCAGCTTCACCACAAAATCCGAATCGGTTCCGCTCGACGAAACGAAAAGCGAAGGCTTGATCTCTCCCGCAACGGTAAGATCCTCGGCCAGCGGTTCTGTCTTATAGACGAGCACGTCCGGACGCATCGACGCGAACCTTTGGTCCTCGGTCATAAAATCGCGTGGATAATTTCTCGTTATCTTTTGTGTGTAGGGAACCGGTTTCATCGGATCCGAGACATACTCGCTAAAGCCTGCGACACCACGCGGCGAGCTGAACGAAAGTCCGCCCTTAGCAGTCAGGTAGAGCGCCGTGTCGGTCCCGGTCGTCGGTTCGTAATTTTCGAACGATCTCCATTCATGCGAACCGGTGTCAAAGAGATTAACTTCTTTTATCGCCGATATGTCGCCCTTGTCCTTCAGAAAATGATTGAAGAAGGGGAGTTCCATGGTGCGTCGATAATAGTCGCCGGTCTTCTGTCCAAAGTACGCCGTGCCGAGCCAGTCACCATCGCTGCGCGACCAGCCGCCGTGATCCCACGGGCCGACGACTAGCACGTTGAAGATCCCTGGATTCTGTCGCTCAATATGCTGGTACGTATGCAGCGCGCCGTACAAGTCTTCGTTGTCGTACCAGCCGCCGACGGTCATCGTCGCGCATTTGATATTTTTTAGCTTCGGCAGAATGTTGCGATCCTTCCAGTACTGATCGTAGTTCGGATGCTGCATCATCTCGTCCCAATCGGCTATCCGGTACCCGAGCCCTTGTGCAAGAGCATCTGCCGTTTCTTTTAATCCGCCGGCGTTTACGAAAAAGTCGTACGAGTCCGGGGTGCCGCGACCCTTCCATGGTTTTACGTGACTCGGGTCGGAGGTCGGCGTCGTCCGAGGCTGGAAGAAGGTATAGAACCAGAAGTTCTGTGTAAGAAATACGGCTCCGTTGTGATGAATGTCGTCGCCATGGAACCAATCGGATACCGGTGCTTGGGGCGAACACGCCTTTAACGCCGGATGCGAATCGATCGAGCCTGCCGATGTGTAAAAACCCGGATACGAGATGCCGTAAGTTCCGACGCGGCCGTTATTGTTCGGGACGTTTTTTATCAGCCACTCGATGGTGTCGTAAGTGTCCGTCGATTCGTCCGTCTGCTGCGGCGTGTTATTGGCGATGTCGGGACGCACGTCCTTGAAGTCGCCTTCACTCATCCAACGGCCGCGGACGTCCTGGTAAACAAAGACGTATCCCTCGCGGGCGAAAAGTTCGTCGGGCCCGAGTCGGCCGGGGAACTGATCCTTTCCGTCCTTGCCCTTTCCGTATGGAGCTACGCTGTATGGCGTGCGATTGAGCAGGATCGGATATTTCTGCGATTTCTTTTCCGGAGTGTAGATAGCCGTGAAAAGCTTTACGCCGTCGCGCATCGTTATCATCACTTCGCGTTTGTCGTAGTTGTCACGGATGTACTCGCCGAGCTCTTGTTGTTCTTGCGACTGCTGCGCGAGGGGTGCGCCCACCAAAGTAAGAATAACTATCAGGGAAACAAAGATCCTCGTTTTCATAATCTGAGCCCACCAAAAGAAGTTATCGGAACGGGTTCGATTTTCTAATAATCTTCTCGAAAAGGAAAGGGAAGTATAAAACCCGACTTCAGCGACGCATCTCGTCGATCATACCGGCAATCGTTTCTTTGAGATGCGCGGTCACGCCTTCGTAAATCTGTTCGTTGTTCGTTGATAGTTTGTCGTCGTTGACGGGAACAAGTTCTGTCACATAAATCGGAGCGCCGATCCGGATCTTAACCTTCGCCGGACGGATCTTGAAGCTTCGACGAGCCCAGACATTGTGCAAACCGTCAATGGCGACCGGAACGATCGGCAGCTCAAGTTCGGTCGCAAGGATGGCTGCGCCCTTTTTGAATTTGTGAAGGTTGCCATCATAAGCTCGCTCGCCCTCGGGATACATGTTTAAGATGCGTCCTCGCTTGAGTCCTGTCGCGGCTGCCTTCATGGCCTTCATCAACTGGGTGTCGGGATCGACCGGAACGACATGTAGCATCTGCGCGATCCAGCCCATCATTCGCGACTGAAAGAATTCGCTCGCACCTACATGAAACGTGTTCTTAAAAAATTCGAACGGATATGTCGAACACAGAACGAAGGGGTCGAGAAAGCTCTGATGGTTCGGACAGATGATAAACGGTCGCTTCATTCCTTTAAGATTCTCGAGCCCGCGGACCTCGAGCTGCATAAAAACCCGGCAGAAAAGATTGAAGCCTTTGTAAGCAGCGAAAGCGAATGCCATAAAGATCGGCCGAGCCGCCAGAGCCTTATTAATGTCCGGTATATCTTCGTCAGCAGTTTGGAGTATCGTCGACCAACTAAAGTCAGAACCAGGAGCGATAGCAACCGAGTCCTTCTCTTCGTTAGCCACAGAAGCTTCGATAGCTCCGGGCTCTGACTCATTCACCAACGTAATAATATCGCGAACCGTTAGGGCCCGAGCAGCAGACTCCGCGGATAGTTCGGTCGAGAACGCGTGTTCGATCGCGGCAAATGTCTCGGCTCGACCGAGCGAATCGAGACCCAAGTCGATCTCGAGATTCATGGATGGGTGGAGCACGGTGGCGTCCGGCGCGTTCGTCTGGATGATCGAAAGCACACGCTGCGCGGCTGGCGTATCCAGCAAGGTTTGGTCCTCGGCCGAGATATCCCAGTCTTTCTTTTCCCGTGACTCGCCGTTCGCCGCCCCGCTCTCGAGATCCTTCTTTAGCTCGAACCGTTTTATCTTCCGGCTACCTGTCCGCGGTAACGGCTCGGCTCGAATAATGTAATCGCGCACGCGTTGGTATTCAGGCAGATCACGGCCGATATTATCCAGTTCATACCGGATCGCTTCCTTCGAGTTTGCGACTTTCGTTTCTCTCAGATAGGCGAAATCCGGCACGACGACGGCCACCAGTTTTTCAGCTCCGGCGTGCTGGGCAGCTTCGTCACGAACACCGATGACCGCCATCTCTTCGACAAGCGGGGTCTTCAAATAGTGGATCTCGAGGTCTTCCGGATGAACGTTTTTTCCTGACGGAAGGACGATAACGTCCTTCCCGCGTCCGACGATAAAGAGATGCCCATCGTCATCGAACTTCCCAAGGTCACCGCTTCGGAACCATCCATCGTCTGTGAAGGCTTCGGCTGTCGCTTCCGGATTCTTGTAGTAACCCGTGAAAACCATGTCGCCCTTGATTAGGACTTCACCGACACCGTCCTTGTCCGGATTATCGATCTTTACCTCTGCTCCTTTCATTGCCTTGCCAACCGAACCGACACGGTTGTCTGTTTCAGGCGTGGCGGTTGCCGCTCCGCTGGTTTCCGTCAGACCGTAGCCCTGAATGATCGTAAAGCCGAGGTTATGAAAGTCGGTCGCGACTTCTTCGTCGAACCGGGATCCAGCTGTGATCGCAATTCGAAGTTGTCCTCCGAATGATTCGTGCACCTGCCCGAACAATTTAGGACCAAGATCGATCCCGAACGCGTTCCGCAGCGAACCATTGGCCGCAAGCATCCCCTTGAACAGCAAACGTACCGGTGCAGGCTTCGCGGCGACCGCGTCGAATATTTTCTTGTGAAAGAGGTACCAGAGTCGCGGCACGGTTGTCAGGATCGTCGGTTTGAACTCCTTCA
>JBKJOR010000324.1:0-6775 GCA_046595575.1 Pyrinomonadaceae bacterium
CTGAACGGCTTAGCCGAAACTGTAGATGAACCTCTCGCGCCGACGGGCAATGTTTTCAATTGACTTTTTTGTATTTAGAACTATTCTAAATATACAGGGTACTAAGCAAAGCCATGAAAGAAATCGAAGTCACCGGATTAACTAAACAGCGCCGAGCCGTTCTTCAAGTGATCCGGGAATCGGAGGAGCACATGACGGCTAACGAGGTGTTTGAGAATGCCCGTCGCATACTGCCGGGCATCTCGTTCGCCACCGTTTACAACTCTCTGCGATACCTGAAGTTGGATCGGCTGATCGGCGAGGTCAGGTTCGGGACTGATGCCAGTCGTTACGACCGGACACTAACCCGGCACGACCACGCGATCTGCAGTAAGTGCTCAAAGTTGGTTGATATTGAGCTGCCCATTCCGATTGGGCTGCTGGAAGAGGCGGCGCACCGCTCGAAATTCGAACCCGAGTCGATCGAGCTGATCCTGCGAGGCTTGTGCCCTGAGTGCACTAAATAACTCAATTGTTTCAAATATCTAGAGGAAAGGTAATCAAAAATGGGAAATGATACAGATCAAAATGGTTCGGGCAAATGCCCGTTCACGGGCGGGGCTATCAAGTTCACGACTGCGAGTACACGGTCTAATCGTGACTGGTGGCCGAACGCTTTGAACCTGCACACTCTTCGTCAACACTCGTCACTGTCCGATCCGATGGGCGAGGAATTCAACTACGCGAAAGAGTTTAATTCGCTCGATTTCGCGGCCTTGAAGAAAGATCTCGCCGCGCTGATGACCGACTCGCAGGATTGGTGGCCGGCGGACTTCGGCCATTACGGTCCATTGTTTATCCGCATGACTTGGCACAGCGCCGGAACCTACCGTATTGCTGACGGTCGTGGCGGCGGCGGCCGGGGGCAGCAGCGCTTTGCTCCGCTAAACAGTTGGCCGGACAACGTGAGCCTCGATAAAGCTCGTCGGCTGTTGTGGCCCATCAAACAAAAATACGGGCGGAAGATCTCGTGGGCCGACCTTATGATCCTCACGGGCAACGTCGCGCTCGAAACGATGGGATTTAAGTCGTTCGGCTTTGGCGGCGGGCGCGAGGACGTGTGGGAGCCGGATCAGGATGTTTACTGGGGAGCCGAAACGACTTGGCTGGCCGGCGACATCCGCTACGGCCACGGTTCCGAAGGCGTCGAAAAGGCGGGCGGTGTTCTAGTCTCCGACGACGACGCGGATGGTGTAATACATGATCGCGTCCTTGAGAATCCGTTGGGGGCGGTGCAGATGGGTTTGATCTATGTGAACCCGGAAGGTCCCGACGGTAACCCCGATCCGATCGCGGCGGCACACGACATCCGCGAGACGTTTGGGCGGATGGCGATGAACGACGAGGAAACCGTCGCACTGATCGCCGGCGGTCATAGCTTCGGCAAGACGCACGGTGCGGCTGACTCTTCGCATGTCGATGTTGAACCGGAAGCGGCCGGAATAGCGGCGCAGGGCTTTGGTTGGAATAACAGTTTCGGCACGGGCAAGGGCGGCGATACGATCACAAGCGGGTTGGAAGTTACATGGACCACGACGCCGACGGAATTCAGCAACAACTATTTCGAGAACCTGTTCGGTTTCGAATGGGAACTCTCGAAGAGTCCGGCCGGTGCCCAGCAGTGGGTAGCAAAGGGCGCTGACGCGACCATACCCGATGCCCATGATCCATCGAAAAAGCATCTGCCCACTATGCTAACCACCGACTTGTCTATGCGGTTAGATCCTGCTTACGAAAAGATCTCGAGGCGCTTCCTCGAGAATCCGGATGAGTTCGCGGATGCATTTGCTCGTGCGTGGTTCAAGCTCACCCACCGAGACATGGGGCCGCGTGTGCGATATCTCGGACCGGACGTACCGGAAGAAGTGCTTATCTGGCAGGATCCGATTCCTGAAGTTGATCACGAGCTGATCGACGATAGCGACATTGCTGCACTGAAAGCGAAAATACTTGATTCGTCACTTTCCGTTTCCGAACTCGTATCGACGGCCTGGGCCTCGGCCTCGACCTTCCGTGGCGGCGATAAGCGCGGCGGCGCGAATGGCGCTCGGATCCGACTTGAGCCGCAGAGGAATTGGGAGGTCAACAACCCGTTCCAACTTGCAACGGTTCTGACAACGCTCGAAGGTATCCGAAAGGATTTCGGGAAGACGGTCTCGATCGCCGATATGATCGTCCTCGGTGGTTGTGCGGCGGTCGAAAAGGCGGCAAAGGATGCAGGCTATGACGTAAAGGTTCCTTTTACGCCCGGTCGGACCGATGCATCGCAAGAGCAAACCGAAGTCGAATCATTTAGGTACCTCGAACCGCAAGCGGACGGCTTCCGTAATTACAGGAGGAGTCATCACACAACTTCTGCGGAACTTATGCTTGTTGACAAGGCTCAGATGTTGACGCTCAGCGTACCCGAGATGACCGTTCTCGTCGGCGGTATGCGCGTGTTGGGTACAAACTTTGACGGGTCTAACCAGGGCGTCTTTACCGACACACCGGGCACGCTCTCAAACGCCTTCTTCATCAACCTCCTGGACTTCGGAACGACATGGAAGGCGACCGATGATTCCGAACAGGTTTTTGAAGGCAGCGATCGCGTAACCGGCGAAGCCAAGTGGACCGCCACCCGCGTAGATCTCATCTTCGGTTCGAACTCAGAGCTCCGTGCTCTGGCTGAAGTTTACGGAAGTAGGGATTCGGAGGAGAAGTTCGTCGAGGACTTTATCACCGCATGGACCAAGGTAATGAATCTCGACCGATTTGACTTGGCTTGATTCCCTGTTCCACATCACAAAGGCGGAAGCTTGAATTTCGTATTCATCCTTCCGCCTTCATCCTTTCTTATTGCACCAGGCGGGAAATTCGCGCCACCGTGGGCGAACAGGCAGTACCATCTGCGTAAGCGGGTGGTCGAGACTAGTCGCAGAATGTCGTTGGTTATCTCCAAGCGCCGCACCACCCTCTTACGCAGTTGGTACCGACCTGAATCGACAACGCGCTCTCAGACCCGAAGTGTCAGTTCAAACGTCCACGCGTTCGCCAAGTTCGGCCCAGCGAGAGAGATCGGCTTCAAGTTGTGTATTTAGGGTTTGCTGCTCGAGGAATAATTCGTGGACGCGGCCCGCGTCACTGGCGGCGGCTATGAGATCTCGTTCGATTTCAGGCAATCGCTTTTCCGTTTCGGAAATACGCTGTTCAAGGGATTGGAACTCGCGCGATTCTTTGAAGGTTAGTTTTTTTGGTCTTGGTTTTTGTGCTCCGTTACCACCTTCGTTCGATAACGCAGGCACCACCCCGTCAGCCGAAGCGGCTGCCACCCCTCCTAAGACAGGAGGGGATTCTCGGAAGACAGGAGGGGATTCTCGGAAGACAGGAGTAGATTCTCGGAAACTTCCTTCCTGTCTTAGGAGGGGTGCCGAGGCGTTGCGAGGCGGGCTGGTAGCCGACATGGAGGCGAGCTCCCGCTCGTGCGTTTCAAGATAAGCGGTATAGTCGCCGGCGTATTCGCGGACTTGGCCGCCGGGTTCGAAGTGGAAAATATTTTCGATCGTGCGGTCGAGGAAGTAGCGATCGTGGCTAACGACGATAAGGGCACCGGCGAAGTCGTCGAGGTATTCTTCAAGCGCGATGAGCGTCGGGATGTCGAGATCGTTGGTCGGTTCGTCAAGCAGCAGTACGTTGGGAGAGCCCATCAAGATCCGAAGCAAATATAATCGGCGGCGTTCTCCGCCGGAAAGATTTCCGATCACGGCGTACTGAGCCGCCGGAGTGAAGAGAAATCGTTCGAGCATCTTCCCCGCTGTGATTTGCACGCCTTCGTTTGTCGTCACGTATTCGGCGACGTCGCGTATGTAATCGATTACGCGTTGCTCGTCGTTGAGGGCGCGGCTTTCCTGATCGTAGTAGCCGATGTGTACGGTTGTGCCCGTCTCAATTTCGCCGCTATCGGGAGTGACACGTCCGGTGATCATATCGAGCAGCGTTGTTTTGCCGCTGCCGTTTGCACCGATGATGCCGATGCGGTCGTCGCGTTTCAGGAGATACGTGAAATCGTCGATCAGTGTAACGTCGCCGTAAGATTTTGAAACGCCGTTAATTTCGACGACTTTCGATCCAAGCCTTTTCGAGCCGATGGCGATATCGACGTCGGCCTTCAGAGCTTCTTTTGGCAGCGCCATCAACGTGTGAGCGGCTTCGATGCGATGTTTCGATTTGCGTGTCCGTGCCTTTGCACCGCGACGGAGCCAGGCAAGCTCCTTTTTTATAAGCTGATCGCGTTTGTGACCCTCGACCTCGCGAAGCGTGTCCTGCTCAGCCTTCTTCTCAAGGTAGTAGCCATAGTTTCCGCTAAAATTCTGTACCGTGCCGCGATCGACCTCGAAGATGCGGTCAGTGACCCGGTCGAGAAAATAGCGATCGTGCGTGACGAGCAGCAGCACGCCGGTGTATCGGGCGAGATATGATTCGAGCCACTCGATGGTGTCGGCGTCGAGATGGTTGGTCGGTTCGTCGAGGATCAGGATGTCGGGTTTGAAGATGAGCTCGTGTGCGAGGGCGACACGCTTTCGCTGGCCGCCGGAGAGCGTGCCCATCTTTGCATGCGTGTCGGTGATGTCGAGTTTTGTCAGAACGGATCGAGCGTTCGTCTCGATCTCCCAGCCGCCGCCCTCTTCAAGCTCGTGCTGGAGATCGGACATGCGCTGCAACGTCGCAGTGTCGTGCTTGCCGGCGGCGACCTCATGACATATATCTTCATAATCACGGATCGTCTGCATGACGCCGCTGCTCGATGCAAAGATCATCTCGAGCACTGTGAGGTTTTCGTTGTACGGCGGGTTCTGCGAGAGATAGGCAAGAGACTTCCCTTTCGCACGAGTGACGCGACCGCTATCAGTGGTTTCGGTACCAGCGATAATCTTAAGCAGCGTCGTCTTGCCAGATCCGTTCGCACCTATAATTCCGATCTTGTCGCGGTCCTCGAGACCCAGCGTGACGTTCTCAAAGAGCGGCTTGAAGCCGTAGTTCTTCGAGACATTTTCGAGCGAGAGAATATTCATAGCGTCGACTCAACGTTAGCAGAAAAGGAGATCGCCTGCGAAATACGCGAAGGGGCGCGAAATCTAAATTGGTATGTGAATAAATCAACCGGCGGCTCAATCATTCACCAATTTGGAATTGCCGGCGACAAGCCCGTTCCTAGTGCCTTTGTGCCGTAGATAATTAGCGCTACAGAAGCGAGGAATTGATTGACAATCTCATTTCCTCGCTTTTATTGATTCTTCAACCTTCACAACATCCGTTCGTGCGCGTGCAAAGTTTTGCAGCGGATAAACACTTAGTCTTTGACGGGCGACACGACGCAATCAAAGTCAGTTAGCAAAACTGCATCTTCTAGGATATGCGACGGCGGGAAGGCCTGGCAGGCTTACTTCGTCAGTGTGCTAATCAGAATTTACGTCCACCGCAGGCGCGTTTTGGGACACCGTGTTTATGGGGTAGTCTTTTATCTGTGATACGACGTTCGCATGAGCACTTAAAGACACATCAGACATTTGGTTTCGGAGCGGGTCTCAAACTTGGGTCGATGATCCGTGTCGCCGCGTCACTTGCCTCGTTTCTGGCGGTGTGTGCTCTAACATCTTTCTTCTCACTGGCGGTCTCCGCACAGCAAACCAGGCCAGTCGTTGTGCAGCCCGGTGCTCCGGGTCAGCCGACGAAGGTATTGCCCCCATCGACCCGGGCGTCGCTGCCGCATGGCTCCCCTAAAGATGTGGAGTTCATGCAGGGGATGATCATGCACCACGCGCAGGCGGTGGAGATGACTGCTTTGATCGAGGGCCGGACGAAGAATAACAATATCCAATTGATGGGAACACGCATCAGTCGATCGCAGGCGGACGAAATGCTGATGGTGAAACGGTGGCTCGAACAAAGAGGCGAGCAGACTTCACATTCGTCGGCGATGCCTGGCGAAACGCACTCCGGACACCAGGACCCGTCTAACGTCGGGACTCACAACAAGACGTCAGAAACGGGGATTCACAACGGACATCTCATGCCGGGCATGCTGAGCGCAGGACAGATGCGTGCCTTGGAGAGGTCAAAGGGTGCCGAGTTCGATAAGCTGTTTTTACAAGGAATGATCCAGCACCATAACGGTGCGTTGATAATGGTGAAAGACCTGTTGGGCACGGCTGGAGCCGCGCAGGATGCCGAGCTTTTTATATTCGCGACTGATGTAGATAGCGGCCAGCGGGCCGAGATCAGCAGTATGCAAACTCTTTTGTCGCAATTACCGTAATAGAAATCATGAAAACTATAGCTTTACGTTTCATAGCACTTTACCTTCTCTTGTGCTCGGCCCTGGTCGCCGGTGCCTTGGCCCAGAATCCCGACGTTACGAGACCGCTTCCCGCCGGAATGATGGGCTCGGACGCGAACGACGCGCGAGCAAAACTCTCGTCCGGATTGTATGACGCCGGCGAGATAGCAGTGGGGATGAAACACATCACGCTTCTAAGAAAGCCCGACGCGTTCCAACTCGGGACCGATAATGCAGATGATCCTAAGGTCAAGTCGACGCTCACCCAGATTGGCCTCGGCGACGGTTCACAAATGCCCAAGCCGTTTCAGCTGATGTTGGCCCAACTCGCATTCTCTAACTCGGATGTTGCGTTCCAAGGAAATCATCTGTTCATGGGCAGCTTTTATGGAATGAACATCTATGACATTGCTGATCCGG
>JBKJOR010000360.1:0-2701 GCA_046595575.1 Pyrinomonadaceae bacterium
CGCGGCGCCGCCGGGCTGTGCGACCTCGACGAAATATTGCCCGCCGCTTTGCAGCGGCCCCCCCTCGGTTGTGAATCTCACCGTTGGGAACCAGCTCCAGACATCGTTATAGCTCCCCTGGTAGGAGGTGACGGTATAAGGCCAGAACCGGATCAGGGTCCTGATTACCGTGATGCCTTCCACCTGCTGCCGTGGGGCCGCCGCGGGCTCCGTCTCGCCCGACGGCGCGGTATCGGCCGGTGTCGGGGTCGCCTTCGGCTTGCCGATCTTCGGAAGGCGGGGAAGACTCGGAAACTGCGCCGCAGTTGTTTGAAACCCGAAGCCTGCGAGAGTTAGAAAGGCTACGGCGAGGAATAAACGCTTTCTCATCTAGATTCTCCTTATACCTGGTTTTTGCATCGATCACAGCCACCCATAATACACGAAGTCCGACAATCCCAAGTTGAATAATATAATGGGCCGCGAAGTTTGGGTTCTGATTATTAACAGCCCATTTCACCCGCGTTCGAAACGGTTTGTCTCGTGACAACCGCAGCGGCGACATGGCCTCAGATTTGGTGGGGAGCTCGGTGCTTGTAGTTTTTCTCAGCGTGCTCCGCGGTCTCTGCGTTTCGCACACCTACCTAATTTAGAAAATTTCAATACTTGTTATTTCAGTCGTGAGAAAATAAGGTCGTGGGTAACGACACGCGGGGGACTCTGTTGCGGGAATGGATATTGAGAAGGCAAAGCAAGTTCTGAAACACCAGTTCGGCTTCGATTCGTTTCGTATGAATCAAGAAGCCGTGATATCGGCTGTGTTGGCGAAAAGGGATGCGGTCGTGCTGATGCCGACGGGCGGTGGTAAGTCGCTTTGTTATCAGATACCGGCTCTCGTGATGGAAGGGCTGACCGTCGTGATCTCGCCGCTGATCGCATTGATGAAGGACCAGGTAGATTCCTTAAGGGCGAACGGTGTGGCAGCGTCTTTTTTGAATTCGACGCAGACCGGCTCCGAGCAGGTGGAAGTTTTTCAAAAGGTCCGCAACGGAGAGCTGAAGCTTTTGTACGTTGCTCCCGAACGGCTTTTGCAGAGCGGCGACCAGTTCATCGATTTTCTCCGCGAGATAAACATCTCGCTCTTCGCGGTCGATGAGGCCCACTGTATCTCCAGTTGGGGACACGATTTTCGGCCAGAGTATTTGAGACTCGCAGCCCTCAAACGAGAGTTCCCGCAGGTCCCGCTCATAGCTCTTACGGCGACGGCCGACAAACTCGTCCGCAAAGATATCGTCGATCGTCTCGAGATCAATGATGCCGAGGTCTTCGTATCAAGCTTCAACCGGCCGAATATCTACTACAGTGTCGAGCCCAAGCGTAATTCTTACGGCCAGCTTCTTAAGTTTCTTGACGCGCGAAAGGATCAGAGCGGAATAATTTATTGCCTCAGCAGAAACTCCGTTGACTCGCTTGCCGCTGATCTTCGCGACGAAGGATTCAGTGCGCTCGCGTATCACGCCGGACTCGATAAACAGTCGCGCGATCGGCATCAGACATCTTTCCTGAACGACGAAACAAGGATCATTGTCGCGACGATCGCGTTCGGCATGGGCATCGATAAATCCAACGTCCGATTCGTCGTGCATATGGATCTGCCGAAGAATATCGAGAGCTATTACCAGGAAACCGGTCGAGCGGGCCGCGACGGATTGGAAAGCGAGGCACTGCTGTTTTATAGCTGGGCGGACGTGAACAAGCTGAAGGGATTCGCGGAGGTGGACGGAAACGTTGATCAGTCGGCGATCATGCTGAAAAAGCTCGACATGATGGCGAAGTTCGGCGACCTGAAGTCCTGCCGCCGCAAATTTCTGCTTCACTATTTCTCCGAGGTCCTCGCAGACGACTGCGGCAACTGCGACAACTGCACAAGGGAAGTCGAACGCTTTGACGGCACGGTCATCGCGCAAAAAGCTCTAAGTGCTGTGTATCGGACCGGACAGCGTTTCGGCATGAGCTATCTGGTCGATTTTCTTCGGGGATCCGAGGCACGGACAATTCGTGACGAGCATAAAAACATCAAGACCTACGGCGTCGGCGCAGATCTCTCGAAGCAAGCCTGGTTTGATCATTTCAAAGACCTGATCGCCCAAGGCTATCTCGTGCAGACCGAAGGGACGTATCCCGTAATCGCGCTCACGGAGAAAAGCGCCGACGTTCTATCTGGAAAAACCAAGGTCGAGCTGATCAAAGTCGCGGTGAAAGAAGAGAAAAAGCGGAAGCTCGTAACAGAAGTTTCACTTCCGTATATCCCGGTCCTCTTTGACGAACTCCGCGACGTCCGCACTGCATTTGCAAGGCGCGATAAAGTACCGCCTTACGTTATCTTTTCCGACGCGACGCTCGCCGAGATGGCGACCTATTTGCCGCAGAACGATTCGGAGATGCGAAAGATATCCGGCGTCGGCGATCTGAAAATGGAGAAGTATGGCGGCGATTTCCTGATCTGGATCAAGGCCTACTGCGTAAAGAACAGCCTCGAATCAAGGATCGACCTCAAGTCGCCAAAGCGTGCGGATCGGCAGCGAACCAAACGCGACTCTCAGGGCCAGGATACATATCGCCTCTCGTTAGAATTGTTCCGCTCGGGCCGTTCGATCGCGGACATCGCCGAGGAGCGCGGCGTCCAGCCGAGCACCGTCGAAAATCATCTGGCTAGATTCAT
>JBKJOR010000420.1:0-5148 GCA_046595575.1 Pyrinomonadaceae bacterium
GTACTCGCCCTGAGCGAGACCCAGAAAATGGCGACGACGGCCGAGCTCGACGTGGATATTATCGGGTTCTACCGTGAGAACCAGCGTCTTGCCCTTCAGCTTTTTACGATGCGCGAAGGGCGTATTGTCGGTCGCCGGGAGTTCTTTTGGGAAGACCTCGTCGAGGACGATACGTTTGATGCATCGGAATTTCTCGGTGAAGTTCTCGCTCAATATTATTCTACGGATTACGTTCCTCTCGAGATCCACGTCCCGAACGATTTCGAAGATCGCGCGATATTGGAAATAGCATTGACGGAACGCCGGGGTCGGCGTGTGAAGATCTGCGATCCAAAGCGCGGCCAGAAACGTGACCTTGTGCATTTGGTCGAGACAAACGCCAAGATCGCGTTCGAGCAACGCTTTCGTGTTCTTAAGCCCGACAGCGAGAAGGTCCTTGCCGAGCTGCAGGAATTACTCGAGCTGTCGTACTTCCCCGCTCGGATCGAATCGTTCGACATTTCGAATATATCGGGCGCCGAGAATGTCGCTGGTATCGTTGTATTCGAGAACGGGAAACCCGCGAGGGCGGAGTATCGAAGATTTATAATTAAGACGGTCGAGGGCTCCAACGATTTCGCCTCGATGAACGAGGCTGTCTTTCGACGATATAGACGTCTGCTGGCGGAGGAAAAGCCGCTTCCTCAAGTGATATTCATCGATGGCGGAAAAGGGCAGCTTTCGGCGGCGGCAGCGGCGATGCAAGCGCTCGATCTTGAAGCGATAATGCTCGTCGGACTCGTCAAGCCGCCGAAGATGCATAACCAGATCTCACATCTGCTCGTTCACGGTCGAGAAGATTCGCCGATCCCGTTCGACCGGAATTCACTCGCATTTCGCTTGATACTCAATATCCGTGAAGAGACGCACAAGACGGCGTTACAGTTCCATCGCAAGCGTCGCGAGAAGCGCGATTTCACATCGGAGATATCCGACATCCCGGGTATCGGCGAAAAACGCAAGATGAAGCTTCTTCGCCACTTCGGTTCGATCGAGCGGATCGCGAAGGCTTCCGCCCAGGAGTTATCGCCCTACGTCGGCGCAAAAACGGCGGCCGAGATCGCAAGCCACTTCGAAAAACAAAGAGCTTTGCCGGCCGCCAGTTCGATTGGAGAAACACCTTAGTTCTTTCTTACATACGCACGATGCACGACGGTCTTGCTTTTGTCATCGCGAGCTTCGTACACAGCACTATTTTCCTGATCTTTTGTCACGATCATCGTGCCGCCACTCGCTGCACGTTCTTCCGGACGACCGCGATCGGCATCGGATAAAAATGCCTTGACCACATCCGGCTTCGCGGGAGCTGAATCCGATCCGCGTGAATTCTGTTCCGCGACGGCCTCGACCGCGGCGGCCTTTAGCATGCGAGTCCAGAGCTTCGTGAACAGTCCATTCGAAACGTATACATCCGCACTGTTGATCTGACCGTTGATCGCGAATGCGTAACCGATGACATCCGACTTTCCGGCGATAAGTCTGCTCAGCTTGCTAACGTATTCATCCGCAGTTGCAGCAACTCGTCCGTTTTCGAGACTCAACTGAAGGCTCGATCGAGACGGACCGCTTTGCACCGAGGCTCCGACATTCCTGCTGAGCTTATCCTGTGCCTCCGATACTTTCGCCCAGACTTCCTGCTGCGACCGTGCTCCGTTTGCAGCAAGCTTAAGCTCTTTCGAAACTATGCGGTCGTTCGACGAGGCGAACTGATTCGAATCCTCATTGCCCCGTTTCTGCCAACGACCCGACTCAACGCAAAAGGCTTCGATCTTGATCCGCCCCGACCGAGCGGGAATGATGATGCTTACGGCAAGGACGCGGTCCTGCTTGCCACCTTTTACGATGTCACCCGATTGAATGAACACGTCGAACTGTTTCGATATATTCTCCACCGACAGCTCATTCACGTCGGAGGTTTCGTAGACGCGCAAGATCTGGCGTTCCATTGCCTCCTGGAGCGTCAGAATATTAGTCTTTGTCGTCTGGTCTTTGCCGTGGATCAAGTAGATCGTCAGGTTCTTGTGCGAGTAGGGAGTGGAGATCCGGTAGGCTGTGGTCTGGGCGGCCAATGCCGCAGCGAATATAAACAGTGCGGCGATCCCGCCGAAGATGCATTTCAATTTCATACAGCAACTCCTCTTTAATGATTTATTTTCCCTCGGGGAAAACTTGTTCATTAGCTGAACGTTGTCTCAAGGAACTTCTTGCGCTGTTTGTGAAAATTTAGGCGTTGAAGCCCGTTGAAGAGTCAGCGTGGATCAATGCTCTTGCCCGGTCGATCTTGCCGGGCGAACCAAGCAGAACTACCGTGTCGCCTTCGAGGAGCTTGTAGTTGGCACCGGGACTTACTTTTGTTTCGCCATCTCGTATCACCGCGATAATGGTCGCCCCGCTCAGGCCGCGAACATCCAGCTCGCCGAGATCTTTTCCGACGACCGGAGAATTCCCGCGCAGTGTGATCGTCGCAGTGCTTGCCCCGTCGAGATTGAACGTCGGACTATTCATCGGCACATCGGGAGATGCGGCGGACCGCAGCATCTCGTAGCCCTGTTCCCGGATCCGGGCAATTTGCTGCTCGATCACGTGACGCGGGGTGCCGTATCGGTGCAGCACCCGCGAAAAGATCTCGATGCTCGTCTCGAATTCTTCCGGAATGACCTCCGTCGCACCTAACTCGAAAAGCTCGGTGATCTCGGAAACATATCTTGTGCGAACAATGATGTGAAGGTCCGGGTTTAATTTGTGAGCAAGGTCCACCGATCGGCGCGCCGCGGCAGGATCGGACATCGCGAAAACCATCGACCATGCTTGTTCGACTCCGGCATGGAGCAAAACCTCGCGACGTGTAGCGTCACCGAAATTCATCTTCTCGCCTTTCGCTTTGGCTCGACGAACAACATCGGCATTCAATTCGAGAATAACGTAGGGTACGCCGACCGCTCGCAAAACACGGGCGAGATTTCGGCCGTTCAAACCGTATCCGACGATTATCACGTGCTGCTGGAGACCACCGCTCGATGTAAGGTGAATGTCGTCCTCGGCATTCTCAACGTCGTAAACTTTACCGTCCTTAAAGATCGACTGCACGAAATACCCAATCCGTGGCGAGACAGCGATAAGAAAAGGCGTAGCGATCATAGAAATGATCGACGCGGCGAGAAAGCTCTGGTAATCGGTCTCGGGCAGCAGGTTAGCGCCCTGTCCGGCCTTCGCTAGTACAAATGAGAATTCTCCGATCTGCGCAATACCGAGCCCGGTCATCGTAGCTATGCGTTGCGGATAGCCGAGAATTCGTATGATTCCCCAAACAATAAGTGCCTTGCCCAGAATAAGGACGAGCACGAGTGTGGCGACCCAGCTAACATTCGCAATCAGTAACGGTACGGACAATAGCATGCCGATCGAAACGAAGAACAAGCTATTGAACACGTCGCGAAACGGGAGCACCTCGGATGTAACCTGATGGCTGTAGTCAGAGTCGGCCAGAACCATACCGGCGATAAACGCTCCAAGAGCGAGCGACAGACCGAAGTGCGAAGTGACCCACGACATCCCGAGACAGAGCAGGACGACCGTAAGCAGAAATGCCTCGGGGCTCCGCAGTTGCACCACCTGTTTCAGAAACTTCGGCAGTAGAAACCACGCTCCAAGAACGATCAACGCGAGGGCGAGCAATGACGAGCCGAGGCTTATCACGATCGATGTGAAAGAAACGATATCTTCCCCGCCCAGCAGCGGGATCGCCAGCAGCATAAAGACTATGCTGATGTCCTGGAAGAGCAATATCGCAATTCCTGCTCGGCCATGCGGCGAATCCACCTCGTTCCGTTCCACGTAACTTTTGAGCACGATCGCGGTGCTCGACAGCGCGACGAGAAATCCGAAAAATATCGCCTGACTCGCGTTTCGGCCGAACATAATTGCGGCTCCCGCCGTCGCGGCTATCGTCAAGCCTACTTGAAGGCCGCCACCGATCAGTACCAGGCGTTTCATTTCGGCAAGCCGCTTGATCGAAAATTCAAGCCCGATCGTGAATAGAAGCAGCATTACTCCGATCTCAGCTAAAACTTCGATACCACTGATCTCTTTTATAAGACCGAATCCCGACGGGCCGATGGCAATGCCGGTCAGCATTAGACCAACGAGCAGAGGAAGTTTCAAACGCAGGGATAGGTAAGCGACCGGTACGGATACCAGCAGAATTATCAGAAGATCTGCGAAGAGCTGTGGTGTATGCACTATGTCCTAAACTGTTTTCAAAGAATAACAGGACACAAATATATCGACAAAAATTCGGTTGCGGTTTACGCACTCGATTTTGCATTCTGGACAGAATGCGGTGAGAATAACCCAGTTTCAGAATCACCCTTTCGGAGGATAATCTATGAAATCAATTCTTTCCCTTGGTGTGCTGATATTTGCGCTAACGTTCTGCGGGATCGGTGACCGTCTTAAGGGTCTCAGCGGAGCCGGCGGTACGAGTAGCGAGTCGTCGTCGAACGGATCTGCGGGGTCGGCCGCATCCGGTACGACAGAAAAACCAAAGCTCACAGCGTCGCAACAAAGTATTCAGGACGGTTCGACCGAAGTTAACTGGGCCGATCAGGGCATCTCTTGGAAATTGCCGGCAGGCTGGCCGAAGATGGAAGTTCGTAAAGAGTCTTTTAATTATGGCTCGCCCGCCAACGGATTCCTGATCGCGTCCATATCTGTCATGCCGTCCAGCTTTCCGTCGGAAGCAAGCGTAGACGCGACGTATACAAGCTCGCTCGAACAACTGAAACAAGGTAAGTATGAAACGGTGAGATGGCTCGAGATCGATGGTGTGAAGGGCGTGGAATGGCTCGAAGCGATGCCCGAGGATAAAGACGGTCCGCGTCGGCATCAGTGGATCGCGTTCCGGAACTATCAGGGGCAGAATCAGCAACTGAACATTATGGTATCGACGAAGGGTTCACATTTCGACAAACAGCGTGACACCTTCGCCGCGATAATGTACTCGATGAAGATCCCGAAGGGATAGATCGGTAATCGTTAATCGTTGATAGTTAATCGTAAATAGTTGCGGGTCGATTACCGATTACCGATACCGATTAACGATTAACGATT
>JBKJOR010000020.1:0-2572 GCA_046595575.1 Pyrinomonadaceae bacterium
TTACACGGACGAAGGGAATTATGACCTCGTTGGCAACAACATTCCGGTATTTTTTATTCAGGACGCGATGAAGTTTCCTGACCTAGTCCACGCAGTCAAACCTGAGCCTCACAATGAGATGCCTCAGGCGGCATCGGCCCATGACACATTTTGGGATTTCATCTCATTGATGCCGGAATCCGCCCATATGATCATGTGGGTCATGTCGGACCGTGCGTTACCTCGAAGTCTGAGAATGATGGAAGGCTTTGGCGTCCATACGTTCAGATTTATTAACGAAGCCGGTAAATCAACGTTTGTAAAATTTCACTGGAAACCGCTACTCGGTGTCCATTCCGTCGCCTGGGACGAAGCAACGGTGATCTCGGGCAAAGACCCCGACTTTCACCGCCGCGACCTGTGGGAAGCGATCGAAGCCGGTGCGTTCCCTGAGTGGGAACTCGGTGTCCAGCTTGTCGATGAAAAGGACGAGCATAAATTCGGATTTGACCTACTCGACCCGACCAAGCTAATTCCCGAAGAGTTAGTTCCTGTTCAGCGGATCGGCAAGATGACGCTGAATCGCAATCCTGACAATTTCTTCGCGGAGACCGAACAGGTCGCTTTTCATCCGGGACACGTAGTTTCGGGCATTGATTTTAGCAACGATCCGCTGCTGCAAGGGCGTTTGTTCTCATACACAGACACTCAGCTAAAGCGTCTCGGCAGCCCTAATTTTCACGAGATACCGATCAACCGTTCGGTCGCTCCGGTTCATAATAACCAACGCGACGCACAAATGCGGCAGACAATAAATACCGGGAAAGTGGCGTACGAACCCAACACTCTCGCGGGCGGTTGTCCATATCAGGCGGGCGTGGCGGATGGTGGATTTCACAGCCACGAGGAGCGCATCGACGCTAAAAAGGTGCGGGCACGGAGCAAGAGTTTTCACGATCATTTCAGTCAAGCGACACTCTTTTTTAACAGCCAATCGCAGCCTGAAAAGAATCATATAACGAATGCGCTGAGGTTCGAACTAGGTAAAGTGGAGACGGTCGCGATACGCGAGCGGATGCTCGGCATCCTCTCGCAGATCGATAAAGGCTTAGCCAAGAATGTTGCATCCGCTCTAGGCCTAGAGGTCCCTAAGCAACCAGAGCAGCCGATCAATCATTCGTTTGGTGCGGATACCGATCCACGCTCCGTTCAGCCTGTAAAGGTCAAGTCGTCTGTCGAAAGTTCAAAGGCTTTAAGTATGGCCAACACGATCAAAAACACCATAAAAACGCGTAAGATCGCGGCATTGATAGCTGATGGCTTTGACGCCGCCCAGTTAGACAAAATGAAAAAGGCTCTCGTTGCCGAGGGTGCGATGTTTAAGACCGTATCGACGAGACTCGGCACGATCACAAGCGCTGACGGCAAAACTGTTAAGGCTGATTTTAGCTTTTTAACAGCCGCATCGGTACTTTTTGATGCGGTATACGTTCCGGGCGGTACTAAAAGCGTCACTGCACTGATCGGTGAACCGGACGCATGCGAATTTGTAAACCAAGCCTATAAACACTGCAAGGCGATATGCTCAACGGGTGACGCGGTTAGTTTCTTAAAAGAAACTTTTGCGGCCGATTCATCCAATAGTGACGACAAAGCGATCATCTTTGGTAAGATGCCGGTCGAGGTAACTAGCGATTTTATAAAAGCGATCGGCGAACACCGTAACTGGGAGCGGGAAGCAGCCCGAAAGGTGCCCGCTTAGGATTTTGAATAAGATGGCGGACTAGATCATTGATCCTGCTTTAGTCCGTCCATCTTTTTCTCCGCCTTATCCTCGGCCTCGGCTATCTCGTCTCGTGCACCTTCGCTTGCCTTGATCAGTTCATCTAGCTTTAGATGTGTTGCTTTATCGCTGTGATTCTGTGATTTTTGCAATAGGAATACGAGAAACAGGACCGTGAGCTTTGCCCCAAAATCAGTGGCGTCTTTCCACGAATCAGAAAATCCGGAATAAAAACCGCTCCCAACTATGACAAGGGCCACTACGATCAAGGTCCACCCCGACCCGACGATTCGGGAACCCATCCCGGCAAATCTGCGAAAAAAATCATGCATAATGATGTTAAGGCTTCCTAAGTTTTCGTTTCTTTGTCTCTTTAACTCTTTCTATCTCATCCGCAACGTCCTTAGCCTCTTGAGCTAGTTGAACCATCTCCCCTCGACGTTCTTCTAGCTCTTTGTCGTCGAGATCTTCGACGTCCAGAAATCTGTTATCGGCTTCTTTGAGGGCACAGATCAGTTCATCCAATTTAAGCTGGACGGCCTGAGAATCGCGATTCTGAGTATTTTGGATCAAAAATACCATTAGAAACGTGATGATCGTCGTGCTAGTGTTTATCACGAGCTGCCACGTATCGCTAAAACCAAAGAGCGGTCCTAAAACGGCCCAGGTGACGATCACCGTTACCGCCAGTATAAATGTGAGGGGCTTTCCCGCCAGGTGTGCAACTTCCTTCGAAAATCGGGTAAAGAATGATGTTTTGCTCGATGCCATATTTTTTCGCCCTCGTAAGATCTTGATTTCCGCCCAAGT
>JBKJOR010000021.1:0-5609 GCA_046595575.1 Pyrinomonadaceae bacterium
GAAAAATTTTTCGCCAGCCATGTCTTGCGAGTGGAGTCGTGCGACAGCGGCTACGTCGTCGCTCCACTCTAAAGGCGGTAATTCCTGGGATCGTCTTTCGTTATTCAGCATCTCGAAGACCTTGCGTTCAAGTCTCCCGGCCGTAGCGGATTCGGGCGCGCGAACGTTCGACTCGACGGGTGCAATGCGAGTAGGTGCAAACTGCGCGATGCCAGCATTTCCGACTACTCCCGGCCTGAGGTCGAACGAAAGGTTCGCTTCTGCCTGCGGGAATGCGGCGGTTGTGCAGAAAGCTAGTGTTATTAAAAAGAAAAGACGGGCGGACTTCATTGAACCTCACTTCGGCAGCCGGACCATCTTCGAAAACGAAGACTCCTTGCTTTGCGCCCGCAGCCTGTCGGCAACGGTAGCCTTTTCGGATAAGGATTAAGTTTGGAGGAATCAGCGGGTGAAACTGGCTCCACTGAATAAAAACGGATAATGCGGGAGGGTTTCCCGAAATCGGCCTATAGTTTTAATCGACCGCGCGGAAATGTCGCGATATCGAATGCGTTGCGACTGAGGAATGTAACCCTCTAAGCGCTTTAAACCGCAAATGACACCGATTACGCAGATTGAAGAAGATAGTTTTTCTGATCCGCGTTATCTGCTTTAGGCGCAATTAAGTGCTTCTGTGTTGTCGGCATTTCTGCGGTAAACTCGCTCTATGAACAAGATCGCCCTCGCTATCCACGGCGGAGCCGGAACAATACGTAGATCGACAATGACCTCCGAGCTGGAACGTGAATATCGGAGCGGTCTTGAGAATGCACTCAGCGTTGGCTGGGATGTTCTGTCGCGTGGCGGCAGCTCGTTAGACGCAGTTGAATCCACGGTCTGCTCGCTCGAAGATTTTCCGCTTTTCAACGCTGGCCGCGGTTCCGTTTTTACCCACGACGGCAGGAACGAGATGGACGCGTCGATCATGGATGGCAATACCAATCAAGCCGGGGCGATCGCGTTCGTACGAAACGTGAAGAATCCGATCAAGCTTGCTCGGCTGGTCATGGAACAAACTCCTCACATACTTCTCGCGGCTGACGGTGCGAATAAGTTTGCAGAGGAGATGGCCGTCGAGTTTGCACCCGACGAATACTTCTTCACCGAGCATCGTTGGACACAGTTACAAAACGCGATCGCGGACGGACGGGTTCGGCTTGATCACGCAGACGATCGCAAATCGGAGATCGCGAATCAAAAATCTCTTGGCACCGTCGGCGCGGTCGCATGTGATCGCGAAGGCAACCTCGCAGCTGCAACCTCGACCGGCGGCATGACGAACAAAAAGTTCGGTCGGGTTGGTGACACCGCGCTGATCGGAGCTGGAACATTTGCCGAAAACGAAACGTGCGCGGTTTCATGTACCGGTCATGGCGAGTATTTTATGATCGGTGTGACCGCCTATGATGTTGCGGCCCGGATGAAATACAAAAGGCTGGATCTTGAGAAAGCAGCTCACGAAACGCTGGACCGTCTCACCGAGATCGGCGGCGATGGAGGCTTTATCGCCGTCGACGCGAATGGAAACGTCGTCCTTTCATTCAATAGTGACGGGATGTACCGCGGCTATCGCACCGCGGACGCGAACGCGGTCGAGATCTACCGTGACTGAGTGCCTCAGTTGGATCAGTCGAATGTAATCTTAGTTGATCAATGCCTGCCGCTCTTTTTCAAGAATCTCATCGCGGATCTCCTGAACGTAGCGGATGTCGTCCGGCACAAGGTCGGCAAGGGTGACGACCAACTCTCCCTTTCGGCCGTGCTTTATCGCGTGATGGATCGCGTCGCGGCTATCGGGAATTACACGCACCTGCGGTTTGTTATCTGCCTGCCCGACGCCTTCCTGCAATAGCTGATACATCTCGTCGTCCGTCCGCCCGCGCAGATAATGTCCGGTGCGGATAACGATGCGATCGAAATTTTCACCGGCCAATTTCGCAAACTCACGGATGTCATCGTCGCGTCTGTCGCCCGTTCCGTTTAGTACACATGTACGATACTTGTTTGGCAGTTTAGAAATGAAATTAATAAGACCCCGCATACCGGCCGGGTTGTGCGCATAGTCCATCAGGACCGTACGCCGCCGCCGACCTCGACAAAATTCAAGCGTCCCGGCGTCTGCGCCGTTCCTGCGTTGAACGTAGTCAGGCCGACACGCAAATCCTGTATCGACACGCCATGAACAAAACACGCAAGCGTGGCGGCAATCACGTTCTGGATCATGAACTCCGCCCGGCCGCCATAGGTTAACGGGATGTTCGTAACCTTTTCGATCCGCACCTTCCATCTGCCTTTCAGGATCGTGACGTAACCGTTCTCATAGACGCACGAGATGCGTCCGCGGCGCATCTGCCGTTCAATGTTTTCGTTCTTCTCGTCCATCGAAAAGTAAACACAGTGCCCTTCGACGAGTTCTCGCATCTTGTACACATGCGGGTCCTCGGCATTGAGGACAGCAAACCCTCGCCGCGAAACTGCACGAGGCACGACCGACTTTACGCGGGCAAGATCTTCCAGAGTGTTGACGTCTTTGAGCCCGAGATGGTCGGCCGCGATATTGGTCACAACGCCTATGTCGCAGTTATCGAATCCCAGTCCCGAACGGATAATTCCGCCGCGGGCGGTTTCAAGAACCGCGACATCGACCGTCGGATCTTTCAACACCAACTGAGCCGAAACCGGTCCTGTATTGTCGCCCTGTACGATCTGTTGATTTTGAATATACGTTCCGTCCGTAGTCGTGAACCCGACGGTGCGGCCGGCACCTTTCAAAACATGCGCGATCAGGCGGGTCGTCGTCGTCTTGCCGTTTGTACCGGTGATCGCAATGATCGGTATGCGTGACGGCGTACCGCGCGGGAAAAGCATGTCGATCACATGCTCAGCAACATTCCGGCCTATGCCCTCGCTCGGCGAAAGGTGCATCCGGAAGCCGGGTGCGGCGTTTACTTCGATAATTCCACCCCCGTTCTCGGCAAGCGGCTCCGACACATTCTCCGCGATTATATCGACGCCAGCGACGTCGAGGCCGATGATACGGGCGATGCGCTCAAAGAGAAAAACATTTTGCGGATGGACCTCGTCGGTCCGGTCGATCGCCGTACCGCCCGTCGAGATGTTTGCCGTTGTCTTCAAATGAAGAACTTCGTCCTTTGGCAGAACGGTCTCGAGCTCATACCCTTTTGCCCTGATGCAACGTAGCGTTTGACCATCGACGTCTATGTTCGTCAGCACCTTCTCATGCCCGTAACCGCGCCTCGGGTCGGAGTTAGTAATTTCGATAAGCTCGCCGATCGTATGTTCCCCGTCACCCATGACGTGCGCCGGGATCCTTTCAGCGACCGCGATCAAACGGTTGTTGACGACGAGAGCTCGAAAGTCGGCACCCTGAAGCTGCTTTTCGACGATCACCCACCGTGAGTATTCCTGCGCCTTCTCAAACGCGACTTTTGCATGTTCGAGATCGGTTATGCCGACCGTGGCGCCTTTACCGTGATTTCCATTGAGTGGCTTGATGACGATCGGATAACCGACTGTCTGCAAAGCTCGCTCGAGTTCCTCTTCCTCACGGATCCGCACCCCCTTTGGCACCGGCACACCCATGTCGCCGAGAAGTTTTTTTGTTGCGTGTTTATTTCCCGCGATATCAACGGCGATCATATTTGTGTTCGCCGTCGTCGTCGCCTGGATCCGCTTTTGATGAACGCCGTAGCCGAGCTGCACAAGCGATTGGTCGTTTAGGCGAATGTACGGAATGTCGCGAGTCTCAGCCTCTTCGACGAGCGAACCCGTCGACGGCCCGAAGCGTACTTCTTCGCGAATCTCGCGCATCCGCTGCACATCGGCGGCGATGTCTGCCTTGATCTCGTCGAGTGGCTTCCCCTCCGCCAGATCAAGAAAAAGACGGGTCGATGCACGCGCCGCATATCGACCAACCTCCTCTTCGTGATAACTAAACACGACGTTATAGACGCCGCGTTCGCCGGTCTCGCGTGTGCGTCCGTAACCCGTGTCCATTCCCGCCATCGTCTGCAGCTCGAGAGCAAAATGCTCGATCACGTGTCCGCCCCAAGTTCCCTCTTTCACCCGGCGCAAAAATCCACCTTCTTCTTGGTAACTGCATCCGTGCGCCAGAAGAGACGGCAGCACCTCGTCCATGCGGTCGTAGAATTCGTCGATCTTGTCGGTCGGCTTATCCTCATAATCCTCGATATCAAGGCGCATGATGATCAGCTTTTTCCAGTAGCCGCTCCAGTAGTTTGGGCCGCGGAGAGTTCGAATTTCCAAGATTTGCATATAAATTTACCGCAGAGACGCAGGGACGCAGAGGTTTTTAATAATTATTGACGATCCGTTTAAGACCATCTTTTAGAACAGGCACATGAAAATTCATCAATAATCCAATTCGCATCCCGCTCATTTTTAGATAGGACAGGAGCTGCGCTTCATGAATTCCAACGATCCTTTCCACTGCTTTTATTTCGAGTATGACCGATTCGTCAGCAACAACATCCATTCGATATCCGCAGTCCAGTTTGACGTTCTTGTAAGCTACGGGTAAGGGTGTCTGGCGCGTAAACCCGATACCGGCCTGACTAAGCTCATAACATAAACATTCTTCGTAAGCGGATTCTAAAAGTCCGGGACCAAGAGCACGATGCACATCAATTGCGAAACCAATGATCTTCTCGGTGAGTAGATCAAGTCTTTCCCTTTCGGGGTCGGTATTGAACATGTGGGAGTAGCCTTCCTTTCTCTTTTTCTTTTGCTCTTCTCTGCGTCTCCGCGTCTCTGCGGTAGAACTCTTCCCTACGCAAGGTCCGGCAACAAAAATTCATTCGGCAACTGCACCGGCTTACGATTCAAGAAGTCGTAGATCAACCCGTCGCGGAGAACGTGTAGGTGCACGTCGCAGACGCTGAACTCTTGATTGTCGCCGACCTCCGCGATCTCGTTGTAGGTAATCTGCGAACCGTCCACAATGGTCACGCTGCCCTGGCCGTATACCTCCATCACACCTTCGCTGTTGAGGATGATCGCCGTGTTCTCATCGATGCCGATCCCGAGATTGTACGGGTTGAATGAGACGGCGGTGATCAACCGGCTGATGCGCCCACGTTCTGTAAAGTGCTGATCGATGATGATGTTTTTAAGAAACCCAAGCCCCGGAGATAAACGGACGCTGTTCTTGTGCGGATGCGGTGTCGATTCGCCGCGGACGATCATCGACGTGCTCATCCCGGCCGCCCCGGCACTCGTCCCTGCGAGCACGATCTTTGTATCGCGGACCATATGACGAAGTTTATCCGCGAACTTTGTCCCGCCAAGTATCGACACCAGGCGCATCTGATCGCCACCGGTCATGAAGACACCGCTAACGCCATCGAGCAGCCCGTCCGCGTCAGCCTGAAAAACGTCTTGCCTCGACGTGGCTCGCAGAACGCGCGGATTTGCGACTCCCAGATTGCGAAACGCCTGTGTGTACACATCGGCCGCAAACTCCGGAAAGTCCGAGGCCACGGGCACGATCAAAACCTCGGCGTGATCGCCGCCCGCCAGCTCGAGAAACT
>JBKJOR010000031.1:0-4283 GCA_046595575.1 Pyrinomonadaceae bacterium
GCTCGGTTTGGCAAGCCGGTCAGAGCATCGTGCGTCGCTTCATGCTGGAGCTTCTGCTCGACGATCTTCTTGTCAGTAATGTCTTGCAGTTGGAAGATGAGGTTCGAGCTTTCGGACGTAATGTCCCCCGATGCCGAAACGCTCCAGTGTGTCCAGACCGTGCGTCCGGTCTTGTGCACATACCTCTGCTCCATCTGGCAGCTTGCGATCCTACCCGCCATCAATTCGTGGATCTTTACCAGCGTTCCGCCGAGATCCTCTGCAAACATCATCGTCTGGAATTCCATCGACAACAGTTCGTCGCTGTCGTACCCGAGGATCTCACACATAGCGTGATTGACCTTTAGCCATCTACCATGCCGCGATACCAAACCGATACCGATCGGTGCGTACGCAAAGGCGCTTCTAAAACGCTCTTCCGATACGCGTAACGCGTTTGACCGTTCTTCGAGGACCTTGGCGTATCGCTCAGCCTGCTCGGCCTGTGCGATCGACATCTCGACGTTCTTGAGATACATACGGTACGCCAGAAACACGAAGAGGATCACCGGGAACGTCGCGGCGATCAAACCGAAACCCGCGTAATGAGCGAGCTTGACCAGAGCACCGGCGCCGACCGCCCCGGCAAAGTATGTAAAAAATGTCCAGATATACTTGCTCTTCCACGTTTCCCACCACGGGAGAGCGCCACTCAGCGAATCGTAGACGGACGCGAGAAGGGTGTTGACAAAGAATTGGGTCAGGGCCATCACCGACAGCGCAATAACCAGACTGCGGACGCTGGTGTCCGGTAGGGCTGCTCCGCCGGAGTAGAGTCCGACCACCGTCAGCATCAAGACGACGACCGAGGTCGACAGCGCCATTGCCGCGACATTGAAGAAGATCGTTATCTTCTTACTGCAGAATCGCCAAGATGAGAACAGAGCCTCGATCGCTGCCAGAGTTATGGCGATTTCCCCGCCATACAGGAGAACAGTTAGAAAAACGAAAATGTCCGAAACTGCGATGTGCGTCTTCACTCGCGGGATCTTGACGACAGCCCACGAACCCAGGCTGATAGTCGATCCGGCGAGGATCAGGAAATAGAGGTCGAGTTTTTGTACGGGAAGGTTGAAAATTGCGAAGCCGAGGCACACGAAACCGACAGCAAGAACCGAAACCATATAACTGATGGTTAACTTATGGTAGTTCATAAAGCGCGCGGAGAGCGACTTGGTTAATGCGTACCCGGACCGGATCCAATCGTCGGAAATGGAATTTGAAGGGAGTCTAAGTCACTGTTGAGACTATAAATAGGAGGGCCGAGCCGGGATTGCCCGGCCCAGCCTAGTATGAATGGGCATGCTGTAAAAGTCTATCCTTATTTTCTCAAACGAATAGCGTCGTCCAGGCATCGGTAATCCGCATTCCGGCTTTTAGGAAAGTTCGGTGAGCTCCTGTGAATTCCGTTTTGCTTAAGAGACAGGCGTTGTTCACATTTGCTAGCCGCTCAAGGCAGAGTTTTGAGAGGCATGCAGATCCGGTGCCCGCGCCGCGAGGATCGGGGGCGACATAAATGCCTTCCAGGTAGGCCACGTCCTCAGTTTGGGCCACGACATCGGCCTTGAAGATCAGCTCATCGCCGTCGAACACGACGAAGACTCGACCTTGAGCGATGCGGCGGCTCACGCGGGCCATGAATCCCTCGCGGTCTTTGACCATCGGGTTCACTCCACACTCGATCTCGGCGATTTCTGCCTGTGCGAGAGCGACCGCTTCGAGTTCTTCCGGACAAGCCGGGCGGAGATCGTATCCGCATTCCTGAACCGGAAAGGGAAATCTGACTTCGAACAGCAGCTCCTCGCACTCCATTCTGGGCTCATTTTGAAATCCGTCAAGATAGTTCCAGAACGTCCGGGCCGCTGTCCCGCCGGACCTTATCAAATGGATCGGCGTCTTAGACGAACGAGCTGCAAATGCAAGGGCCTTTAACGCTACGTCCGTTCGTGCTTCGACCAACGTTGAATGTCCGATGAGAGCGACGCCCTCCAGATTTCCGGCAGTATCTCTGAATCCGAAAAACTCCCCGCGATTCAAGTCGCTAATCATTCCGTTGTCATTAATGAAGCTCGCCATCGCTACCGTGTGAACGGGACGAACCGCTAGAAAGGCTTTGACTTCTCTCGCCTCCTCGGCCGTCAGTCGGCAGACGCGTGATAGTTCGGGCGTTGAGCAGAGGCTCGGTCGCGTGACGGTCGCGAATTTGTGCATTGTTTGTGTGGTTTGAAATAGCATTTTTTATCCTCCGTCTCTTCCTGTGAGCCTTTGGCCATCCGAACCCGATCCGTTCGACGATCTCATCCTGAGACGGCAAGTGTGCGCAATGCGGCGCCGTTCGTTAGGACGAAGGTAGCAAGCAGGCACATAGAGATCGCTTTTCTCAAGAAAGAAAATTGATCTGTTTGAGGTTTCATCACAGTGACTTCTATATGAATAACGTGCATCCACGAGAGATGCGCCGCTTCTGTCTTTAACAACACGCGTGCCACCAGGCTATGTGTATAAATACTAGGTTTAGCGGAATTCTGCGATGATCAGAGCTGTCTTGCTAGGTCAGCGAGACTGACCGGTTCGGTCAGGATGACAAGGCGCAAAAAAGAGGCTGTCTGAAAAATTCAGCGAGCCCCGAAACCGGCCTTAATTTGAATACAGATTTAGCGGATAGGGCGGTTCAAGCGGACAAAACCGGATCTGAATCCTGGCTTCTGGTTCGTTTCGTCTTGTTTCTTGTTTCGCCTAACCACGAACTCTCACGAATTACACGAAACAAGACAAGACGCGAAAACCAGAACGGGAAACAAGAAACCAGAATTCAGATCAGATCTCGAGAATGTCGATCAACTCCTGGACCGACGCGGCGCTTTTCTGAAGTGCCGAACGCTCCTCATTCGTCAGGCTGATCTCGATTATCTGTTCAACCCCGTTCTTGCCGAGTTTGACGGGGACACCGACGAAAAGATTGTTGATCCCGTATTCGCCTTCGAGAAATACGGCGCACGGTAGGATCTTCTTCTTATCTTTCAGGATCGCTTCCGTCATCTCGACCGCGCCTAAGCTCGGTGCATAATACGCCGAACCCGTCTTCAGCAAACCAACGATCTCAGCTCCGCCGTTTGCGGTCCTCGCGATGATCGCGTCGATCTGCTCTTTCGGGAGGAGTTCGGTTATCGGAATACCGGCACAGGTCGAATAGCGAGGCAGCGGCACCATCGTGTCGCCGTGGCCGCCGAGTACGAACGCTGTGATATTTTCTACGGACACGTTAAGTGCCTCAGCGAGAAAACATCTCATCCGCGCCGAGTCGAGCACACCGGCCATCCCCATCACGCGGTTCTTGCCGAAACCGGATCTCCGGAAGGCGACCTGGGCCATCGCGTCGAGCGGATTCGATACGACTATAAGGAACGAGTTTGGCGAATACTTGGCGACCTGTTCCGTAACCTGTCCGACGATATCAGAGTTTGTTTTCAGGAGATCGTCACGGCTCATTCCCGGTTTGCGCGGGAGGCCGGCAGTGATAATCACAACGTCCGAGTCGGCCGTCGCTTCATACGAGTTTGAACCGACGAGCTTAACGTCAAAGCCATCGATGGGTGCGGCCTGTGCGAGATCGAGCGATTTGCCCTGTGGGGTTCCTTCGACTATATCGACCAAAACTACATCCGCGAGTTCCTTGCTCGCGATCCAGTGTGCAGCCGTCGCACCCACATTACCGGCGCCGACGACCGTAACTTTACTTCTTCCAGTCATTCTTATTCCTCACTGTTGATACAAAAAGCTTAAATTGATGTCTTGCAAAGCGTCAATTTTATTATGCTCAGCGAGTAATCGGCAAACAGACAACAGAAAAAGCCCGGCATGCTCTCCCCTTCACGCCGGGCTTTCTCAAAATGGCCGTGGATTTTCGCCAACGACCAAACTTAAAATGTCTTTCTTACTATCCGTCCAAAGAAACTAGCGAAGACCTTCGTCCGAATTCTCATCCATTCTCGATCTTCGCAAGTTTTCAAACGACATCCGCTAGGTAGAATTGCAATGACTGTGCCAGTTTTCTCAACCGGGGCCTTATAGCTGGAAAACCGCCTTTTCTCTCGACGAACGCATCATCCACCCATTATTTCGACTGAGCGTGGTGACAATATCGTTTATGCCGCACACGATATCGGGCGACTATTGCAAAATCGGATGACCGCCTCCGCCGCTATGATCCGCGGTCTGCGAGTAGCGTCGCCGGTCGTTGTGGT
>JBKJOR010000013.1:0-15335 GCA_046595575.1 Pyrinomonadaceae bacterium
AGAACTTCGGCTTGGCCAATGAAGATTTTATGGCGCCGGGCGACTTCGACGGCGACAACAAGGGAGACATATCGGTTTGGCGAGACACGACCGGCGTATGGTATAGGCTCAACAGCAGCAACAATACTTTTCAGGCCCAAGCGTTTGGTATCACCGGCGACGAACCGGTTGGCCGGGACTACGATAACGACGGCAAGACAGATCTCGCGGTAGTTCGACGCACCAACGGAGCCCTGATCTGGTATGTTCTCCGCAGCTCGGACGGCGGTTTTGTAGCATCACAGTTCGGCCTGGCGACTGATTATGTTGCTCCGGGCGACTATGATGGCGACGGTAAGTTCGACTTCGCGATTCAGCGGCCGGGTGCAAGTGCCACAGCTCAGGGTACTTTCTACATTTCCCGTAGCTCAGATCAGGCGGTCACCATAACCGCTTGGGGTCTCAGCAACGATCTCATCGCCCCCGGCGACTACGACGGTGACGGCAAAACTGATATCGCCGTCGTTCGTGAAGGATCGACTCCAACGTCTAACCTCGTATGGTACGTCCTGAAGAGCACTGACGCCGGCTTGATCGCGGTAACGTACGGAATCACTGGATCGGACCTGAACACTCAGGCCGATTATGACGGTGACGGAAAAACCGACCTCGCTATCTGGCGGAACACGGAAGGAAAGTTCTATGTTCTGAGAAGTTCGGATGGCGTTCTGGCTGTCACATCGTGGGGATTGCCGAACGATTTTCCGATCGCAAGCTACGATTCACACTAAGGACATGATTGATGTTAGATTTTACGGGTGAGGACAACTGTCCTCGCCCTTTTACTTGCCCCGATGTCAGTGCTAACCGAAGCAATCCGTACTCGATTCTCTGGAAGACGCGTCGTTATAGCCGGCGACATCGTCGCGGACCAGTTCCTCCACGGGACAATCTCACGAGTCTCGCGCGAAGCTCCGGTTTTCATCCTTGAACACGACGAGACAGACACCCGGCCCGGCGGAGCCGCCAACGCCGCGGCGAATGTTGCAGCTCTGGGCGGCGTACCCGTTCTCGTCGGTTTTGTCGGTAGCGATGCAAACGGTCATCTTTTAAAGCAGACGCTTTCCAGGATGAACGTGGATTGCGATCATCTGGTGTGCGACGATCGGCTCCAAACGACGACCAAGGTCCGTGTGCTGGCCGGTCACGAATATGCGCAGCGCCAGCAAGTCATTCGAATCGACTATGCAAATAGGGCCGGCATACATGCGGACCTCTACGCCCGACTACGGGACAACTTCGCATCCGCCTGTGAGAATGCCGATGCGATCATCATTTCCGACTACAATTACGGCGCCGCCGATTCCGAGATGATGGGGATGGCTCGGCGCCGACATGAAACATCGGGCGCACCCGTGTTGGTCGATTCACGTTTCCGACTCCACGACTTCCTTGGCGCTACTGCGGCAACACCGAATCAGGAAGAAGTCGAACAGATCCTCGGGAAGAATCCGACAGCGACTGACTGTGAATCGCTACGAATGGAATTAGGCTATACGGCCCTGCTCGTGACGCGCGGAAACAAGGGAATGACCTTGTACGAGGAAGGCAGTGCGCCGCAGCATTTCGACGCAGTTGGATCTACGGAGCCGATCGATGTAACCGGCGCCGGAGACACGGTCATCGGAGCCTTCGCGCTAGGCTTGGCCTCGGGCCTAACATTCAAGGACGCCGCGAACGCGGCCAACCATGCGGGGAGCGTCGTTGTAATGAAACGAGGGACCGCTGTCGCGACCGCCGCTGAACTGATCGCGTCGCTAGAAGCTCAGCCGGCGGATTTAAATCAAGCCACCCGGTCGGAAATATGAAGCAATGGACCGCAGCGATATTGTCCCGAGCCGAGGTCACCGCCCGCGTCAGTGCAGAACGCGGTGACGGGGCCAAAATTATCCTCGCCAACGGCTGTTTCGATATCATTCACGCTGGACATATCCGCTATCTCGCCGGTGCCAAAATGCTCGGAGGATTTCTGGTGGTCGGTCTGAACTCTGACGCACAGGTCAAGAGCCTGAAAGGAAACGGACGGCCATTTGTTAGCGAACGTGAGCGGGCCGAGATCGTTGCCGCCATCCGGTTTGTCGATGTTGTGACGATCTTCGACGAGCCGACCGTTAACGAACTTATCGACGCGATCCGACCTGATGTTCATGCGAAAGGGACTGACTACACCGTCGACACGGTTCCCGAGCGCGAGAGTGTCCTCGCCTACGGAGGTCGTATCGAGATCGTCGGCGATCCAAAGGATCATTCCTCGACCGATCTGATCAAGGCGGTCCGCGAGGTTGCCTAGCCGATCGACTTCGTTTTCGCAATGTGGAAGTCAAAAAGCAAGAACGATCTGATGATCGAAGTTTGGGAAAAGCTCGATTGCGAAACTGTCGGAGCGACCGAGATCGAGGCGATCGAGACGGTGATCGCGGACGTTTTTGGAAAAGCCGCGGTTGACTCGCCAATGGTGATCGCCCGCCTCCTCGCAGATGAAGGAGCGGAACTGCGGCACAGCGAAGTAATGGCGTTATACGTCGAACGGGCGTCAGACAGGCCGTACGACGCGGCCCTGCTAAACATTCTCAACACGGCAAATCTCGAAACTACGCTTTCCTCGATCAAACGAATGGAAAATCTGAGGCGAAAGTTTGCCGGAGATAATGATCGCGAAGGGTCCAGGCTCCTGCGGCAGCTAGCCGTCGAGGAGAAAGAAAAGAAGCTGGCCAGCGCGAGCAAAGCACGATCCGACCCCAGAAACCGCGCGTTCGCCGGAGAGATCGCAGAATGGCTCACTCTCTGGCTTCAATCACCGGAAATGTTTGAAACCTGGGTCATGCTTCGCTGCCGTTCGCAAGATTTTATTTCTAAGTTTGGTGAGGTTCGAGAGTAATGAGGCGTTTCTTTGCACCACCAGATCAGATCACGGGGCTCGACGTGGTGCTTACGGAAGAAGAGACTCGTCACCTCCGAGACGTTTTGCGACTCAAGGTCGGTGACGAGGTACAAGTATTTGACGGTGTTGGGAAGGAATTCCGCTGCTCGGTCGTTGAGATCCGCAAAGCAATGACGAGTCTACAAGTCATCAACGAGGTCACACCCGCTGCTCCGGAATCGGAGCTCGACCTCAGACTTGCGGTAAGCGTTTACAAGAACGATAAACTCGATCTCGTAGTCCAAAAGGCGGTCGAGCTTGGCGTTAACCGGCTGTCTCCATTAGTTACGGCTCGAGGCGAAGTGAAACTCAGCGATACGGCGAAACGACTAGAACGGTGGCGGAAGATCGCTCTCGAAGCGACAAAACAGTGCGAACGCGCAATGGTAATGCAGATCGACGAAGTCGCGTCGTTCGCCGATCATGTTGGCGTAGTTAACGCAGATAACAGATTGCTGATCATGTTTTCAGAAAAGGGCGGGGGCGGTCTTCCAGAGCACAGCCATAGTAAAAAAATAACCGCCCTGGTCGGACCAAAGGGCGGTTGGGATGATTCTGAGATCGAGGTGGCGACGAAGGGTGGTTTTCTACCGATCAAACTCGGCAGCCGCATCATGCGAGCCGAGACGGCGGCCATCACCTTTACAACATTGCTTCAGCACAGGTTCGGCGATCTCAATTAGATCTCGTTCTTTATCTTTCTCAACCGGTAGAACGCATCGCCGCGCTGTGTCAGCTCGGCCTTCGCAGCCAAGGACCGTAGCACCGAGTCTAGAAGCTCCTTATTCTCAAGCTTGAAGTTTAAGATCCCTTTCGCGGCCTCAATATCCGGATCATCGAAATGCAGAACGAGGTAACGGCGTTTCTGCTTAATCAAACCGGCAAGCCCAGCACCCGGAAGCGGTATATGCCTAACGACGTTTCCCGCCGTCGACGTTACCGACTTTGACTGCGGATAGATCACGTTCACGGATTTATACGGAATGTGAAATTTTTCCTTCATGTCCTTGCCAAAAAAGACAAGTCGCTTGTTTTCGTCGTCGAACTTGAGCAAACCTACCTCTTTTTGGTTATATCCGAACATTCCGCCTTCGTACTTTACTTGGAAAGAAACGGGTGCCGGTGCGGCCGAAGCCGCCACTGGCTGGTTTGCTGAAGCTTGAACCGGTCGGGGTTGAGCGACGATCGACAAGGTTCCTAGAAATAAGGCAGCGATGATAAACAATATTCGATTCATTGAAGTTCCTTCGATGCAGAGTCAGGTAGTCTTCTAAACGATTTATAGACGCTTTGCCGCGACATTTGGTTGTCACTTGGATGCAAAAAACTTCCGGTCTGATATATGTTCGGCCAACCGTTCGTGGGCGATTCGGACATACTCGTCCGAAATCTCCGATCCGAACCATCGCCGTTTAACTAGATGCGCCACCTTCGCCGTCGTTCCGCTGCCCATAAAGCAGTCGTAAACAATATCTCCCTCGTCGCTCCAGGTTCTTATCTGGTCTTCGACCAACTGCTCCGGGAAGATCGCTGGATGCTCGAAAGCGATCTTGTCTTTCGATGATGATTTCCCGACATTGTAGAAAAAGATGTTGTTTACCTTTCTCTCTTTCGGGGCGACGTGATCATGAGCGAGATCGTTCCGGCCGACTTTTGTGATGCGAAACGACTTGAATGCCTTCTCCTGCTTTATCGGCTGCATCAGCGGGTTGAACGTCTTCGGCTGTCCCTTGCTGAAACAGAACATGTACTCGAAACACTGCCGGTATCGTTTTCCGCAGTCGCTCGGTATCGGGTTGTTCTTTGCATAGATCATTGTGTCGTGCACTCTGAAGCCCGCTTCTTGAAAGGTCAAAGCATGTCGAAAGCTCGACAACGTCTCGTTACCATTAACTGTCCGATCGCCGACCACCCAGACGACAACGCCCCCCGGTTTCGTTTTTGCGAAAAGCCCCGCGGCGATCTCTTCGACCGGAAAGTGATAGCCGTTATAGTCGCGAAGGTCGTCGTAGGGCGGACTGGTTATGGTCATGTCGATCACGTCGTCCGGCAATCGGCGCAACGTGTCCAGACAATTTTCCTGGTAGATGTTTTCGAGCTCAATCATGCAATATCAGAGTTTCATTCCGCCGAAAGTTCCCTGCCACATCAGCGACTGCTTTAAGACCCGGAGCCGCTGACCCTCGGTGGCTTTACAGCTCGCACTAAGCTGGTCGATGATCGCATCAAGCAACGGCAGAGCAAACTGTCGTGCATTCGAAACGACTTGCGGATAATAGTGCAGATGCAAATCGCCGCTGCTATTAGTGTGAAATCGCGTAACGCGTTCGACATCGAGCTTCGTGACGGCCTGGTCGACCCGGACGATCTTCCGCGGAACGCCGTGGAAGCTTTTTCCCGAAGCGTCGAGCGTTCCGAGCAGGAGAATGCCTATTAGGATGCCGGGTTCCTGAACGTAGTCAGCGTTATTCCTGCCGAGTTCGGCTCGCGGTCCAGATCTCGGTCCGAAGCTTCCATAATCGGGATTGATGAGCCGCGAATCGTACGTCACACCGATCACATCTTCGCCGTCACCGGAGATCGCGACAAACTGAGCGAAGCAATAGTCCGATGCATGCGGAAGATCCTCGCCGGCGTCGACGGAATCGATAACGCGCGCGATGTAATCAATATGTGAATTGGAGCTGACGATCTTTGCGATCTTCATATTCCGATCTTGGGGATCAAGTAGAGTAGCCACCAGAGCACGATCTGAACCGATAAAAGGATCAGGCTCAATGCCAACGGAACGAGTGTCGCTCGGGCTTCGTCGGACCCTCGCAGTCTTCGGTCTTTGAGATATCCGAGCCAGCCAAAAGCTATCGCCAGCGGTACGAATAAGAGTCCCAGATAGGGGACCATCGAATAAACCGTGCATGCCCAGGCCGCGTTAGACACCAGCGGCCGGGTGTCGCCAAAAAGTGATTCCGGGTTCTGACGCTCCGCCAGGAAATCGAGCTTTTCCCGCTGCATCCCGGACGACGAACGGATCGCGTCGAGCGGCTGAAAACCTTCGCTCAGCAGTTTCCCGCACACCTCGCACTGTTTCGCACCGTCGTCAACGCGTGAGCTATAGCACGCGGGACATACGATACCCGACTTGATTTGGACGGCCGGTTCGGAATTCATCGAAATCTAGTCTTCCACGACTCGTCTATTCGTGCAACGACCGCCGAAGCAGGCACTATCGAACACGGCTTGTCCGTCGTTTAAGGAAGTCCATCAGCACGAACTGTGTGAGATTATTCGGATTTGCAAAATAAGCCTTGCCGCGTGTCATCGCCGTCATCTGTTTTACGAAATCGACGAGGTACTGATCGCTTGCAAGCATGAAAGTGTTGATCATGACGCCCGCTTTGCGACATCCCTGAACCTCTTTGAACGTCTCCGACATTACAAACGGGTCGTTTCCCATCGAGTTTTTGTAGAGCAACTTTTGCCCGCTCGTGACGGGGCTCGAATACTTTTGGTAAGTCGCAAAGGACGGGCTTGTGGGTTCGATGAACGCCGCTGTTGGTTTACCGTCCGTCACCATCACGATCTGCTTCATTTCCTTATTCTGAGCGGTAAGGATGCGGCGAGCGAGTTTTAACCCGGCAGCCGTATTCGTGTGATATGGACCGACCTGCGTCGCACCGAGACGCGCAAGCGGGACCTCTTCGGCATCGTCGTGAAAGAGGACGATCTTCAGCGAATCGCCCGGATACTGTGTACGGATGAGATGTGCGAGTGCGAGTGCGACCTTCTTCGCAGGCGTGAACCGGTCCTCGCCGTAGAGGATCATGGAATGCGAACAGTCGAGCATGACTACCGTCGCGCACGACGAGTGATAATCCTGCTGGTGTACGTACAAGTCGCCGTATTCGAGATTCAGCGGAACCGACAAACCTTCGCGCTTGATGGCCGACAGCAGCGTTGCATTAACATCGAGATTTACGGTGTCGCCAAACTCATACTGCTTCGTACTGAGGGCAGCTTCAACGCCCGTGTCGAGTTGCTGTGTCTGGTGCCGGCCGATCGATGATCGTCCGAGACTGCCAAGCAGTTTCTGGAGAGTCTTGTAACCAAGGAAATCGAGACCTTTCTCAGTAACTTCAAACTTGATGTTTCTCGGAACTGGCTCGCCGATCTCGCCGCCACCGTTGCCACTTTTCGATTCGCGCGTTGGGTCGGGCGGAACTTCCTTTAAGCTTAGATAGCCTTCTTCGACGAGCCGCTCGATCAGCTTATTTATCAACTCCTCGAGCAGCGAACCGCGAAATTGGCCGCCGTTATCAGCGAGCATCTGTTCGGCGTCCGGTTCACTCAGGATCTCCTGGTCGAGTAGCGCTTGCAGTATCGCCTGCCGGAGTGCGTCCAGCGAGTCGTCGGGTTCATTGCGCTGGCGCGTCCACCAGTAATCCTCGTTGTAACCTGAGTCGAGAACACTGTCCGACAGGGCGTCCATCAGCGATCCGAGGTCGAGACTCGAAACGTCGAAGCCCTTGAATTTTGAATAGCGAATAAACTTCATCGCGTGCACGCGGACATCGCTTGAACCCAAGCCGATTTTTTCCTCTCTTCAAAAACTTAGCACATTCTATTCGCGAACTAAATTTTAAGACGCCTGTCATTTTGATGGTTTCGCGCGGTCATTTACGTTTGGTGATTTTCTCCGTAACCAAAGGTGAAAGATGCGCACACCATAATGCGCAAACGATAGCCGATTTAGTATTCGAATAGGTCTGGCAAAATTGTTAGCTTCGGCATAACTGATGAAATAGTTGCCGTTACTTTTATGGCACGTTCATTGCCATATGTCATTTCGACGGCACGTGAAGGTTTCGACCTGAACAAGGAAGTGGAGACAAAGCAATGCAAAAGATAATAACAACATTCATGATGATGGCTCTGATGGCGGTCGCGATCCCGATGTTAGCCACGTCGGCTGATGCTCAAACACGCTATCGAACGCGACAGACGTATACGCAGACATATGCGAAGCCGAGCTTCTATAAGCGACACCGCAACCTGATCAACATTGCGGTCGGTACCGGTGCGGGTGCCCTGCTAGGCGGACTGATCGGTGGTAAAAAAGGCGCGTTGATCGGAACGGCAGCTGGTGCCGGCGGTGCGGCACTCTACACCTACAAGCTGAATCCGAAGACGCGACAGTACGAGCGAGTCTACAATCGCCGGTACTAAACAAGTGTTACTAACAAGGGGGACGAACGAGCCGGGGAAGGTGAACGCCGTGATGGGTCGAAAGACTTGTCACGGCGTTCTTTAGTTGTAATTGTCATTTGTCATTTGTCAGTCGTCAGAATTTCAGCTCAGTTATACCCTTCAACATCCGTGAAATCTTCGTAGATCATTCCGCGGCGATCGCGCTTGGCTTTTGTAACGGCTTCATACCCGCCGTCCTCATTCCTCGAGATCTTGTTCTCGGCGTACAGCCCTTCGAGCACGAATTCGCACGCGGACACGAGCTTGGCTTTATCCTTCTTGCTGAACTCAAGCGGAACCAACGTCGAGTCGATCAATTGCGGAACGCTATCCAGCAAGCCAACGCATTCTTCCGCCGATGCGTTATCCGAGAGCAGTAGCTTATTGCCGTCATCGAACCACTTTATCGTCGGAGCGAAATCGATCCCGAGAAAAAAACCTTCAAAGGTAACGCCGGACGCCCGCTTGATCAAGTCTTTCGCCAGCCGTGTTCCGCCGATCTGCTCGCCTTCGTATTCGAGCTCCATCTTTCCCGTCATCGCCGGAAGGGCGGCGTAGATATCAGAGATTCGCGGCACGATCTCCCGCTCGCCTGTTATCAGAGAACGCCGCTCCGCATTCGAGACCGCGGCCTCGAGCGCGGTGATCGAAAATCGCTGCGACACGCCGCTGCGTTTATCTACGCGCTGATCATCACGCGCCTCGAACGCGATCTGCTCGATCGTCTCGGAAATGAAATCTGGGATCTCAACCGTACATTCGTCAAGCCCTTCCCGCTGCGTCCACGCTTCCTGTTTTGTTATCTCCGAACTGAGCTGAACATTCGCCGGGTAGTGCGTCTGCACTTCGACGCCGATGCGGTCCTTGAGAGGCGTGATGATCTTTCCTCGAGCCGTGTAGTCTTCCGGATTGGCGCTGAACACGAGCATGACATCGAGAGGCAACCGCACCGGATAACCTTTAATCTGTACATCACCTTCCTGCATGATATTGAAAAGTCCGACCTGGATCTTACCAGCAAGATCCGGTAGCTCGTTGATCGCAAATATCCCGCGATTCGCACGCGGCAGCAGACCGAAATGGATCGTCAGTTCGTCGGATAAAAGGTGTCCGCCCTTGGCCGCCTTGATCGGATCAACATCGCCGATGATATCCGCTATCGTCACGTCGGGTGTCGCAAGCTTTTCGACAAAACGCCTATCTCGTTGCACCCAATCGATCCTCGTCTCATCACCCATAAGTTCGACCTGCTGGCGCCCATAGGCGCTCAACGGTGCGAACGGGTCGTCATTGACCTCCGAACCGGCGATGATCGGAATCTCGTCGTCAAGAAGATCGGTAAGCTGACGGATGATCCGAGACTTCGCCTGACCGCGCAGGCCGAGCAGAATAAAATTGTGTTTTGCGAGGACCGCGTTAACGATCTGAGGTACGACTGATTCGTCGTAGCCGAGAATACCCGGAAACAATCTCTCGCCGCTTTGCAGCTTGCCGATCAGATTCGCACGCATCTCGTCCTTGACGGAACGAGACGAATAACCGCTCGCCTTCAATTCACCCAGTGTTCGTTCGCTTGGCATGGGTTACATTCTACTCGCCCGAGTTCCTAATGCCAGCCCCCGCGGTACCTGCTTCCCGTTTTGTGAACATTTCAGAGTATTTCATTCTTCTCGATTCTTAGGCTTGGTTTAGGCGCCGAATTTATGCTGCTTCAGACTGTAGAGACTTACAAACGATGCGAGTGAGAGAAAGTCTCCGTCTTTGTAGTCCTATCACGTCGCGACGCCGAACATCTGAATGCCGACGACCGTATCGCCGTTGAAAATTCCGACGGCGCAAAGATCATATTGCGCCCCGTAGGGAGCGCCGCGGGGTAAGCGAAATACTGTCAGATTCGTTAAGTTCGCTTCCAGATACTTTTTCAAGTCTCTCCAGCGGCCGGTCGGATCGTTATTTACTCGAATCTGAAAAAACGATGACCATGACTGCTGGATGATTTGAGTCTCGCCCGGTCGCCTTAGTATCGCCAGAAAAACGCTGTCGGTCACTTCCTTGACCGGCGTATTGCGATAAAACGCGAAGACTTCCGAATCCTGTTCAGTGATATAAACAAGTTCGGCGGAACGCTCAGCGATACCAGCGAGCAACTCCGGCAGGGTCCGCGCTGAGTTCGCAGGAGCCCGTGGGTAGACCGTCAATGTCCCGCCAAGGAGGGCAAGACTTAAGAGGACGAGTACGCCGCACCAATCGCATCGGTACACGGTTGGACAAAGGGTTATGGCTTCAAGACGTCGATGTTTCAAAGTGGGAGCCTCCTAGAAAGAATATCCTTAGATATCACACCGAATGCTTAAGGGTCTTAAAGGTGTCTAAAAGATTCTTGCGACCCCGACAAAAAAAGCCCGGCTTTCGGCCGGGCGGATCCAATCCAAAATCTAAAATCCAAAATCTAAAATCTAAAATCAGAACACGTACTTATTAGCACCGATCAACGTGTCCGCGATCTTCTGACGAGCGGCGATCGTGTTGACCGGGGAATTATTCTTCGTGAAACGCTTGAGCGCAACCAGCAGAGTTCGGCCCTCGTCACCTTCCGCCATTGCCGCGATCGTATTGCGTGCCTTCATCTCGATCCGTTGTATCGCGTCGTTGCAAAAGACAGCGGCCATGTCAGCATACCGATCGTGCGAATCTTTCACGTCGCTTCGACCGGCGGTCTTCTTCGCACGTAGCACGGCCGTCTCCATCTGGTATGCGTCCATGATTATGTCAGCGCAATTCATCAGCACCTCTTGCTGGTCGGCGAGGCCCATCATGTACTTCTGGGCGGCCGTGCCAAGCACCATCAGTGCTATCTTCTTCGCGTTTTGCGCGAGATGGGTTTCCGCCGCAAGCAGACCCGTGTCTTCGTCTGACGACATCTGTGGGTTCAGTATCTCGTCCTGCAACGCCTTCGCCGCCGGAATGATACCGAGCTTGCCCTTCATCGCACGCTTCATCATCTGCCCGGGAATTAAAAGTCGATTGATCTCGTTCGTGCCCTCGAAGATCCGGTTGATCCGCGAATCACGATACGCCTTCTCGGCCGGGTAATCTGCCGAGTAGCCGTACCCGCCGTAGATCTGAACCATCTCATCGACGACATAATCGAGAGCCTCACTGCAGGCAACCTTATTGATCGACGATTCGATCGCGTACTCCTCGATGGACTGCAGTTTCTTCGCGTTGTCTGCTCCGTCCCCGATCAGCGCGTCGATCATCCCGACCGTCCGATACGTTATCGATTCCGCAACCCACGTCCGGATCGCCATCTCGGCAAGCTTGTGCTTGATCGCACCGAATGAAGAGATCGACTTCCCAAACTGATGTCGTTCGTTCGCGTACTTGATCGCTTCAGTGAGCGCTAGTTTTGCACCACCTGTCACAGACGCGCCGAGTTTGAAGCGGCCGACGTTCAGGATATTGAACGCGATCTTTGCACCATCGCCGACGTTTCCGATCAGGTTAGTTACCGGGATTTTTGCGTCCGACAGAATAAGCGGAGTCGTCGATGACGACTTGATACCCATCTTGTGTTCTTCGCTTCCGGGGCGGCAATTCTCGCTGCGCTCGACAACGAACGCCGAAAACTTTTCCTTCACGCCATCCACTTTCGCAAATACGATGAAGACGTCCGCGAATCCACCGTTCGAGATCCACATCTTCTCGCCGTTGAGGATGTAGTGCTGGCCGTCTTCCGTTAATTTCGCTGTCGTCTTCGCACCAAGCGCGTCTGAACCGGAACCCGCTTCGCTCAAGCAGTAGGCCGTTACGACGTCACCCGCGACGATCTTTGGGATCCACTCGTTCTTTAATTCTTCAGAACCAAAATAAAGTATCGGCAGAAGGCCGATCGATGTCTGGGCACCGAAGGTCGTGCCGAAGCCTCCGGCACGACCGATGTACTCGGCGATAACGACTCCGGTCGTCTGGTCGAGTCCGAGTCCGCCGTATTCTTCGGGGATGGTCGCACCGAGCAGACCGAGGTCGCCGCCTTTTTTTACCAGATCGCGTGCGATATCCCAACCATGTTTTTCCAACGCCGGAAGCTGAGGCTGAATCTCGTTATCGACAAACTCGCGTGTCGTCTCGCCAATCATCCGCTGCTCGTCATTAAAATCTTCGGGTGTAAAAATGTCGGTGGTATCCGTGATCAGAAACTCGCCGCCTTTCATGTATTCCTTTTCCATTTGTGTGTCCATTTAGTTTGCTCCCAGATCCCGTTCACCGCCGAGACGCCGAGACGCCGAGAAAAAAGTAAAACTCTTTTCCGTCTGACGATCGATCGGATTGTCTACGCCGATGCTGTTCATTTCTTTCCTCTGCGTCGCCGCGTCTCGGCGGTTAAATCCTTTCAAAGATTCCCGCGGCACCCATGCCGCCGCCGACACACATTGTGACCATCCCGTAACGCGCTTTTCGTCGTTTCATTTCCTGCAGAAGCGTCGCCGTCAATTTCGCACCGGTGCATCCGAGCGGGTGACCAAGCGCGACCGCTCCGCCGTTGACGTTAACCTTCGACGGATCCATTTCGAGTAGCTTCATCACCGACAGACCTTGGGCGGCGAATGCTTCGTTCAATTCAATGACGTCGATCTGATCCAGGGTTAGTCCCGCGAGCTTCAAAGCCTTTGGAATTGCATAGACCGGTCCGATACCCATCTCTTCGGGTAGGCAGCCCGCGGTGGCGAATGAAACAAATCGTGCGAGCGGTGTGAGGCCGAGCTCCTTGGCCTTGTCGGCCGACATCACCACCGCTGCGGCGGCACCGTCGGACATTTGCGAGGAATTCCCCGCCGTCACCGTTCCTTGCGCGTGAAACACGGCACGAAGCTTCGCCAAGCCTTCGAGCGACGTGTCGGGACGCGGGCCTTCGTCCTGTGCAAAGACGATCTCTTTGCGGCGGACGCGGCCTTTCTCGTCAAACTCATCTACAAAAACATTCACCGGAACGATCTCGTCTTTGAATTTACCGTCGGCGATCGCGGCGAGAGCTTTCTGGTGCGACTGATAAGAAAACTCATCGGCCTGCTCTCTCGTGATCTCGTATTTCTTTGCGAGATTTTCTGCAGTCAGTCCCATGTTTAGGTAATAGTCGGGGTATGTATCGACGAGCGCAGGATTCGGGCGAACGACGTTGCCGCCCATCGGGATCATCGACATAGTCTCGAGCCCGCCCGCGACGATGATATCGGCGCCACCGGTCGCGATCCGGTCCGCAGCGATCGCGATCGTCTGCAAGCCTGACGAGCAATATCGGTTCACCGTCATCGCGCTCGTTTCGACCGGCAAGCCCGCCGCGATCATCGCCGTCCGTGCGACGTTCATTCCCTGCTCGGCTTCCGGGAACGCACATCCCATGATCACGTCCTCGATCTGAGCTTTGTCCAATCCAGGCACGCGCTCCACCGCCTCCTTGATCGCCGCCGCCCCGAGATCATCCGGTCGCGTGTTCTTCAACGTCCCCTTCGGCGCCTTTCCGACAGCCGTACGCACGGCCGATACAATTACTGCTTCTTTCATATAGTTTTACTCGCCAACAAAAGCTTCCATCCGGTGCCATAATAAAATCGTTGGACACCGGAAAGAAATCAGTCCAACCGCTATAGGAGATTGCGGCGGCAACGCGAAGATTCTTGTTCTCTCTATCATCGAAGAAGCATTCGAATTCAACCTGATATGCTTCTCCACGCTTGCTAAACCTTTCAAAACCTTCCGGATTACCTATCTTCGAGACGAGGTCAGCGTAGTCGAACAATCTGTACGACTCTAGCTCCTTTTCAGCGATCTCGAATGCTTCCTGTTTGTCCACGTGTTATTCGCCAAAATTTCTAGCCGCCACAGCTCCCCGTTCTAAAACCGTTTATCTCAAAACACGACACGGATAACGGTTCAACCGTCGCCTGCTTCTAAGTCAAATTTACATCCAGCTCCAGCAAGCTCTTTGCCATTTGTCGCAAGCGTGCGATCTCGCGAGTCCCACTTCCGTTGTTCGTTATCCGTTGAAGGCACTCGACCAGATCATCTTCGCTACGGCTGCCAACAAGAATCCGTAGGATCGGAGCAATATGTTTATCGTAGGAGCGATCAACGCCATCGCCTCGGCCTGGTGATGACGGATTCCATTCCGCCAATAGAATGTCGCGGATCGCCGTCTGTATCTTCAAACCACGGTTTTGCCCGGCACCGTTTTTTTGTACGACTTTCACGTCGGCAAGTGCCTTGCTCAATAGCCAGAGCCCTTCCATCTGCTTTAACCGGTAGGTTACTGCCTCGCGCGACATGTCAGTTTTCGTCATCATCGTTTTCGAGTTTCTTAATGTCGAGCAGGTCCTGTTCGCGCCCTGCTAGCAGCTTCATCTTGATCAGACCATCGCGTGACACGACAGAAATATTTCCAAACTGTGAGTCCACATCTTCCCGTGTTTCCCAAACGTCCTCGAAAGCCTCAGTTACTAAAAGGAAATCTACTGTAACTAATTCCCGCCGATCCTTGTCGACCTTCGAAATCCTACGCAGTTCGAAGGCCCCGCGATCAAAACTCAGTGGCAATCCCTCAACATCGTAACCATTCGCACGAGCGACGGAAAACGCCTTTTCGACGTTGTGGGCAAGCACAAGCAAGTCGATATCTATCGTTGCTCTCGGCAGTCCGTGGATCGCCATCGCCCAGCCACCACAAACTGCGTAATCGATACCGGCGTCATTCAGCGCCATGGTGATCGACTTGAATTCTTCGAGTAGCGTCGACATCTGTGTATTCGAACCCATCCGCTTACGCGGACGGTACTGACCCGCTCAAGTTCCGCACTCCGCACTCCGCATTTCAAGGCCGCTTGTAAGCTTTCCCGTGTCGCATCACGAACACAACGTCCTTCACCGTCTCGATCTTCTCGAGCGGGTTGTCGCGGAATGCTACTATGTCGGCACGCATCCCCGGCTTGATCCAGCCGTGCGTCTTTTCGACGCCGAGCAGCCGCGCCGGGTTTGTCGTTAACGCTTGAAGAATCACGAGCGACGGAATGCCGGTCTCTTTCCAGTAATCAACGGTGTCGATCGAGAGCTTTCCCCGCGGCAGATCTTTCGTATTGAA
>JBKJOR010000133.1:0-2511 GCA_046595575.1 Pyrinomonadaceae bacterium
GTGGACATGAATGATTTCACGGTGATGAACGAAGTTTACGCGCGCTTTTTTGGTGAGAATAAGCCAGCCCGAGCCACTGTTCAGGCTGCAAGGTTGCCGCGTGATGCAAAGGTCGAAATAGATTGCATCGCTACAGCGTAAGGTCTCCAGGTCGACGCGAGGGTGTAGCAATAGAAAAAGCCAAACACTGATCTCAGCGTTTGGCAGTTAGATGCGGCGGCCGACGTACCTTACGCGGCTTTGACAATTTTTCCCGATTTAATACACCGAGTACAGACCTTCATGCGACCGTTGCCGCCAGAAGGAAGCTGAACACGAACGGGCTGTAAATTGGGATTGAAGCGCCGGCGAGTCTTGTTGTTAGCGTGTGAAACGTTGTTTCCGAACTGCGGACCTTTGCCGCAAACGTCGCATCTCTTTGCCATAATATTAATTGCCTCCGAATAAAACCGAGGTGATATAAACGAGTTTTTCTAAAACTCAAAAAGAGAGTTTATACCAAAATAGAAGTTATCCCGTCAAGTAACTAGGGTAACCGATAAATCAAATGAGTAACAGCCAAGTGCAAATGTTTAAAGTAAGAACCCTTCCCCTAATGCTTCTTGTAGTCGCGATCGCAGTGGCCGCAGGCTGCGGAGGAGGCACGTCATCCAACGCATCCCTGACCGGTGAAGTCGATCCCAACCAGACTGCAGCCACTGTGAACGGCAAGGTTATAAAGATGGAAGACGTCGAACGAGCCGTCAAACAGCAGGCCCAAGGTCAGGAGGGTAAGCTTTCTCAGCTCGAGCTCGCAGGAGCGCGACTTCAAGTCCTCCAGACCTTGATCGAGCAGGAAGTTATGTTCCAGAAGGCCGAGAAAGAGGGTGTCGTTCCGAAGGAAGAGGACGTTGCGGCCGAGGTCAATAAGCAAAAAGTCGAAAGCCGAATGTCCGCTGAGGAGTTTGAGCGTAGGATGACGCAGGCCGGCCTGAATGACGTGTCGTTCAAAGAGCAAATAAAACGCGGTATGGCGATCAAGGCGCTGGTTGACAAGGTCACCGGTCGGATCGAGACACCGAAAGAAAACGAGATCGACCTGTTCTTTAAGGGAAATCCCGAGATGTTCGTCAAAAAACGAGGTGTCCGCCTGGCAGCGATCGTTGTCGATCCTGCGAATAGCGGTCAGGGCGATGTAACGACTGACGACGGATCGGCAGATCTTAAGCTCAAGGAAGTTCTCGCGAAGGTACAGCAGCCGGCCTCAGACTTTGCGGCCCTTGCTCGTGAGTACAGCGAAGACCCGTCCAAGTTTCAGGGTGGCGATCTCGGATTCTTAACTGAGGAAGAGTTGAAGCAGAGTTATCCGCAGCTTGTGGTCGGCTTCATGAGTCCGGACTTTAGCGAAGGCCGTATAACAAATCCGGTTCCGATCAATGGAAAGGCTTACATATTCAAGTTGCAGGAGCGAGTGGATAAGGAAGAGAATCTTTCACTCGAGAGCCCGAATGTTCGTCCCCAGATAAACGAGATGCTGGTTAACAATCGTAAGCAGCTTTTAGCGGCATCTTACCAGGCGATCGCGATGAATGAAGCGAAGATCGAAAACTTCCTTGCGAAGAAGGTCGTCGACAATCCGAACGAACTGAGTGGTGCTCGGCCTCCCGCTCCGGCAAACACTAACACTACGGTGGGGAATACGAACACCGGACCGGCGAATGCGAATACGGCTCCGCTTGATCAGAGCGCTAGTGGAAATGCTAACCGACCGGCGACGTCCAATCGTTCGTCGAACTCGAACGCGAACTCGTCGGCAAACGTCAATACGAACGCCCGACGATAGATCAGCTTTGCTGAGAACACGTCGTTTGGTAAAGGGTTCGTTGCAATTTTCAGTACTGTAAATCTAAGTAGCCGGCGCGAGCATGTCGGCTACTCTTTTTTTATGCTTTTTAGACTTTCCGAGATTCAAAAGTCATACGGCGGCACGGACATTCTTCGCGGCGTGGCGTTCCAGATAAATCCGGGAGAAAAGGTGGGGCTGGTCGGCCGAAATGGTGCCGGCAAGACGACGGTCTTCCGATTGATCAGCGGAGAGGAAACGCAGGATGAAGGGGATCTTGTTACGATCAATGGTTTGAAGATCGGACTATTGACCCAGCATGTCGATTTTACTCCGGGTGAAACGGTTCATACAGCGGCCTTGTCGGCCTTCCAGCAGATCCACGATCTCGAAGCAGAAATGCGTGTGGTCGAGAAAAGAATGGAATCCGACCATTCCCCGGAGATCCTCGATCATTACGCGGAACTACAGTCTGCATTTGAGCACGCTGATGGTTTCACTTATGCGGCTCGGGCCGAGTCCATTCTGATGGGAATGGGATTCGCGACGGAGACTTGGACCCGCGAGGCTGCGACTCTTTCCGGCGGCCAGAAGAATCGGCTTGGAATGGTCCGCTTGCTACTCTCGGGTGCCGACGTTCTGCTGCTCGACGAGCCTACAAATCATCTTGATGTCAATGCCGTCGAATG
>JBKJOR010000175.1:0-3266 GCA_046595575.1 Pyrinomonadaceae bacterium
GGTGTCCGAGCGTGTTGCGGTCGGCTTTCGCGGCCTTGTCGGGCGAATCGATATGGTCACGCGGAATTAGTAGGATGTGATTCGGCGCCTGCGGACTGAGATCGTTGAACGCGATGCAAATATCATCTTCGAACACGCGCTCTGACGGAATCTCGTCCGCTGCGACCTTGCAGAAAATACAGTCGTCTAGTTTCATGCCTTCTCGGGGTTAAGCAGTTAGCAAATAGCAATTAGCAATAAGCAATTAGCAATTAGTAGTCAGCCACTAGAGTTGCGGCATCGACGAGTGTTTTTGCTCCCTGCTCATTGCTCACTGCTCATTGCTCATTGCTCATTGCTAATTGCTAACTGCTAATTGCTCATTGCTAATTGCTAACTGCTAACTGCTAACTGCTATTTGCTCCCTCCCCATCCGCCAGATTATCGGTGAGCCGCTCGATGTCGGCCCCGACCGATCGGAGCTTTCGAACGATGGTTTCGTAGCCGCGGTCGATGTGGTACACGCGATCGATCACGGTCTCGCCGCTCGCGCACAATGCGGCGAGCACAAGGGAGGCCGAGGCGCGAAGATCCGATGCCTGGATAGGAGCTCCGGCCAATTTCCGCGGACCTTGAACGACAGCCGTATTTCCGGAGATATGGATATCCGCGCCCATACGGACCAACTCCGAAGCATGCATGAACCGGTTTTCGAAGATCGTTTCCGTTATCCTCGATGTCCCTTCGGCTTGAGTCATCAACGCCATGTATTGCGCCTGCATGTCTGTCGGAAACAGAGGATGGGGCTCGGTCGTCACGTCGTTCGCTTGCAATCCGCGACTCGAACGCTTCACCAGAAGCGTGCTTGGATTAAGCTCCTCGATCTCAACACCGGCCGCGCTCAATTCTTTTATCACAGCGCGGATATGATCGGGATTGCAGCCCTTTATCTCAAGCTCGCCATTCGTGATCGCGGCCGCGACAATGAACGTTCCGGTCTCGATGCGATCCGGAATGATCGTGTGCTCAGCACCGCCGAGATCCTCGACGCCCTCGATCTCCATCATCGGCGTTCCTGCACCCTTGATACGCGCACCCATTTTGTTGAGCAACTCGGCCAGGTCTTCGATCTCCGGTTCCTGCGCCGCGTTACGGATCCGGGTTTGGCCCGCGGCAAGAGCGGCCGCCATCATCACATTTTCAGTCCCCGTCACGGTTACTTTTTCGAATGAAATGTCGGCACCCGTGAGCCGTCCCTTGGGTGCACGTGCGACGACGTCACCCGACTCAAGGGAAACTGTCGCACCGAGTTGTTCGAACGCTTTGAGATGCAGATCGATCGGGCGCGTACCTATCGCGCATCCGCCCGGTAAGCTCACCTTCGCCTGGCCAAAACGGGTCAGCAGCGGCCCGAGCGCGAGCACACTCGCTCGCATCGTTTTTACAAGATGATAGGGCGCCTCAAAGAGCTGCACGTTGCTCGCGGTGACTTTGTGAGTTCGAAGCTCTGGCGTCAGCACAGTGGCACCGAGATCTTCGAGCAGACGTCGCTGGGTAATGAGGTCCTTGACGTAAGGTACGTTGTGAAGCGTAACGGTCTCGGCGGATAGAAGTGTGGCGGCGAGGCACGGTAATGCCGAGTTCTTGGCTCCACCGACCTCGATCTTGCCCGACAGCGGCCGGCCGCCGCGTATTAAAAATTTATCCATCCGATTCAAAAAGAGCCGATACAGCGGCCCTTCCATGCAAAATTGTTATAGCTGCGAGAATCAGATGTTATCACAAGCTCAACAGGAGGCGCATTGCCAAGAGTTTCCTTTTAATTGAAAATCAACTAATCGAATGAACGACGATCGTCGCGAAAAATCACCGGGCATCTTTGCTGCACCGATACTAGCGAAGTCTGACGCAGAACTGATCCGCGAGTGCCGGCAAGGGAGCCAGAGCGGATGGGACGAGCTGGTCGGGCGATATCAGCGATTGATATACGCCATCCCGAGGCGTGCGGGGCTTACCGAGGAGCAGGCGGCAGATGTCTTTCAGGAGGTGTTCCTCACTCTCTTCGAAAAGCTCGACGAGATCCAGCAGCCCGACAGGATCAGGGCATGGATCGTCACCACAGCCAAGTTCAAGACATGGGCGATCGTCCGGGCATCGAAGGGGATCTACTCGCCCGACAGCGAAGAGGAAATGGAGCACGAGATGGCGATGCTGACGGACAAATCGCCGCTTGCCGATGACATGCTCATCGAGCTCGAGCAGCAACACCAGATACGAACCGCTTTGAAGCTGCTTGAAGATCGGTGCCAAAAGATCCTCTCGATGCTTTATCTGGATCAGGCCGGGGCGAGCTATGCCGAAGTAGCTTCGGCAGTCGGGGTCGGCGAAACGAGCATCAGCCCGCTTCGATCGCGATGTCTAAAGAAACTGGAGAAATTACTTTACGGCTGAAAGATGTCTTTTTAGCGCACGTCGCGTGACTGTTCTGCTGAAGACGGCTATTGTCCGCACAGAATTGATGAAAAAGGAAGAGACAAAACAAAACATCATGGATCTCATGCGACGGGATGATTCGACGGATGCGCCGGCGGACTCGATCAAATGGGCAAGCAATCTTTTTAGAACGCGAGCGACGGAACCGAGCCGAACGATCGTACAAAAGCTGGTGGCAATACTTCAAATGGAGATCGCTCCGAATAGACCGGCGTTCGGTGAAAGATCGGCTTCGACCTCGCAGATGAGACAACTGCTTTTCCGCGCAGGCGATCACGCGATCGACCTGAGAGTCGAACCGAAGAATAAAGTGTTCAGCGTGCGTGGCCAGATCCTCGGAGACGGGTGTTCGGACGCCAGCGTAAAACTTTTCAACGACATCCATGATCTTGGAACGCAGGCGAATGAGATGTGCGAGTTCGGTTTCGACGATGTGCCCGCGGGGCGTTTCGAGTTGCTCATCAGTGGCAAAGGCTTCGAGATCAGCCTAAAAACTATCGACATCGAGTAAAATCTTTTCACTACGGAAAAGGGAGCGGGACCGGAGAAGGTACCCGCTTTTTTACCGTTTCGATACTGCCCGGGCATCCGAATGGAATTCTGAATCCCGGGAAAATGTTTGTATTGGTCCTTCCTTTGCGATCTTAGCGAGCTTCGCGTGAAAAGGGTGTGCTTCACGCAAAGCTCTCTAAGATCGCAAAGTCAGAGCTTCCGTATAAACTGTCTCTCGACGGCACTGAAGATGAAACGAACGAAGCTGGCAGCTGCTCTGATGGCGGAGCGGCTCGACAGCC
>JBKJOR010000254.1:0-5699 GCA_046595575.1 Pyrinomonadaceae bacterium
CGTCTTCCGAAGACGGCGAGCCCGCAATTGTCACCGGCTCTACCACACGCCGATATAAGAGCGAGCGACGCGTGGATGGCCGTGTCGAATTTTGTCTCATCCCCGATCCGTCCGGTCATCAGACGTCCGCCGTCGACGGCGATCATCACCGTCTGGTCCCGTTCGATCTGATATTGACGCGTCGTCAAACGGTTCCGCCGTGCGGTCGCCGTCCAAGAAATATGCCGCAGCTCATCGCCTCGCACGTAATCGCGCATCGACTCGAACTCGCGGCCTTCGCCCCGACGGACGGCTCGCCGCTGGATCGCGAGAAATGATCGTGCACCAAGGGCCTTCAATTCGATCTCGCGTGCACGCCTCATGTTCGGATAAACCTTGACGTATTGAGGCTCGCTCAGTTCCGTCTGGCACCACACCAGTCCGAGTCGCGATCTGAAACGAATGGCAGAGCGGCCAAATTCGTAACGACCTCGCCGAGGCGGCGTCAAGAAATAAGAAAATGATGCGGTCTCGCGAGATTCGAGATACATCTCGACCTCGCGGTTGCCGGCTAATCGCAGTGCCGGCGGGTATTCGTCTTTTAGTTTGAAGCGGAGATTTCGGTCGCTGGCGTTCTCGATAATGAGTCGCACTTCGCTCGGATCACCGATGGCGAACCGCCTGTCGAACTCCCGACGGCACGTTACTCCGTCGGGCAGTTTGCGGCTGATGAGATAGTCGACCAATGCGGCAAGCACGAGAAGAATGTCGAATACGATAACGACCGAACGCAGCACGGGGATCTGCCACGATACAGACAGCGGGACAAGGCCGAGTGCAAAGAGGATGAAGAAAAGCCGTGAGAAAACGAGTGGCATTAGGTGATGCCGAGTATAACATCGACAACCGTGCGATCCGTTAAAGTTGTTCCGTGCAATCGGTGGTTTCCCGGTGTTCAGCAGTCGCGTCTTAAACCGTAAAACACACGGATACTATATAGGCTTCTCCACGAAATACTCGGAGCACAGGGAACACCGAGCATACGGAATACTCATGACCGACTCCGGCACCTGGTGGTGACGAAAATCCGGGCCAAATCGGCCGGGTAAGTCCCGAGACCGACAGGCCTTCTGTCTAAAACTGCGATCGGCCAAAATCGTCTGGCTGTGCAACCAATTCCCGACTTATCGGCTCAAACGATAGACCGACCTGAAATCTCCGACAGAGGTACGAAATTGCTTAGGTTAATCACTTTACTAACGACTATTATCGCGTGCAGTCTTTGCATCTTCGCTCAGGGGTCCGACGAATCGTCAGTCGCGGTCGGTGTTTCCGAGATTTATCTTGCGAAAGATGACGGCAGCGGGAAGGCCGGGGATCAGGCAACAAGTTTTGTTACTACGGATGTTCCGATCTACTGCGTCGTCCACCTTGAGTCGCCAACGTCCGTGACGGTGCGGATGAACCTCGTGGCAGTTGCGGTGCTTGGCGTAAAAGCCGAGACACAGGTCGTATCGACGAGCTACACGACGAAGGGCAAAGAAGACCGTGTCAATTTTTCAGGCAGGCCGGCCGGTCCGTGGGTCGCGGGTCGCTATCGTGTTGATGTTTTCGTAGATGATCGTCCAGCGGTAAGTCGCGAGTTCGCGGTTCAAAAGCCTATTCAGGCAAAACCTACTTCCAATCCGTCTGCTCCCAGATCTTCAGACAAGGTGCGGCTCGCCGGTCGCGTAAAGCAGGACTGAATCCTGGCTTTAGCTCTAGATCTTGTCCAGATCAAGCAGACGCCTGATGTCGTCCAGTTTTTCCAACGCAGCTTTTTCACCCAACTCGACCAGTTCATCGCGCTTCGCAAGCTCGTCCGGCCGGATGTGCCCGATCTGCGGCTCGATGACGATGTCCGCCCGATAGTGCTGATTTCGAGACGCGGTCCTGAGCATCATCATCGCCGATTGAAACATCATTCCGAGCAGTGTGCTTGGACGGCCCCAATTGCTTGAGCCGCAGGTAAGCAGATCAACGGCGATCACTCGATCGGCGCCAAGCCGGCGAACCGCACGCGTAGGCATTGGCGAGATGACACCGCCATCGATCAACGCACGTCCATCTTCATCGGCTACCGGAATGAAAACGCCCGGGATCGCGCAACTCGCTCGGATCGCGTCAGCGAGATCTCCCGTCTCTTTGAGAACGACCTCATCGCCTGTTTCAAGGTCGCATGCGACAGCGGCGAACGGGATCGCGAGACCCTCAAACCGCGTGACCGGAAAATTGTCTTTGACGAATTTCCCCATCGGGGCGTTCGACAGCAGACCGCGCGGCGAATAAGAAAATCCAGCAATATTGAACCAGCCTATTTTGTGTCCGATCTTCGCGATCTCATCGATGGACAGACCGGACGCGAAAGCTCCGCCAACGAAAGACCCTGCCGAGGTTCCGGCTATCAGATCGATGTCGATGGAATTTTCGCAGAGCGCTTTCAGGACGCCGAGGTGTGCGTAGCCGCGAGCTCCGCCGCCTGAGAGTGCCAGGCCTATTTTCTTTCTCTCCATGGTTTCACCCGGCAAGATCCCGGGAGCATCTGTCCTCAAATGTGATAGTACGACTTCTGATCTATTCGTGTTTTTCGTGTGAGTTCGGGGTTCAAGCTCGCAGCAAATGCCACCGCCAAATTACACGAAGGAACACTAACGTTTGACTCAGTCTTCTTGAATATACGACGAAAGATGCGAAATTGATTTTAACTGCACGCTATGGAAAACTTAAGCCTCGAATAAATGACTCCTCGCGAATCCCGTTCATTTCCACGACCACAAGGTGATGCTGACATATCCGGCGGCGGGAGAGTTTGTCCCGTATGTTCGCGTGAAACACACGACGAATTCGTTCCGCTGGTCGTCTCAGACGAAGATTTCCAGCACCTTATAATCGCGAATGCGCCGGAAACACACGAGTTTGCCGCGGTCTGCTCACGATGCTTTCGCTTGTTCGAGCGCGCCCAGGGCCATATCGAACGCGACGCGGCAATGCAGAAGGACGGCTCGCACGTTCTTTCTACCCCGCTCCGGCTCGACGCGGACGAACGTTTCACGGGTAAGGGGGTGACGATCGCGTTTCTCGATTCGGGATTTTATCCGCACGTCGATCTGACGACGCCGAAGAACCGTATCGTCGCGTACCGGAACCTACTCGAAACTGACGGCGAACTTGGTTCGCTGTTCCAGCCCGATGTCGCGAGCTGGCATGGGATGATGACATCGGTCGTCGCAGCCGGAAACGGATCGCTATCAAACGGATTTTACCGCGGGCTCGCTCCGGACTCGGATGTCGTATTGGTTAAGCTTGCCCGCACCGGGCGCATCACTGAAGAAGATATTCAAACGGGTCTCGAATGGGTGCTCGAGAATCGTCAAAAGTACAACATTCGAGTAGTGAACATTTCGGCCGGTGGCGATGACGAGCAAAGTTATCTCGACGATCCGCTCTCGCAGACCGTCGAGAGATGTACCGCCGCGGGAATTACGGTGGTCTGCGCTGTCGGCAATGCTGGACACTTGCCGAATCATCCAATATTTCCACCGGCGAGCGCTTCTTCGTGCATCGCCGTCGGCGGCCTCGATGATAATAATTCGATCAATCGGGCGAAACGCGGAATGTATCGGTCGTCGTACGGACCGACCATTGACGGGCTGCAAAAGCCGGAAGTGATCGCACCGTCGATCTGGGTCCCTGCACCGATCCTGCCGAACACCCCGACTGCCCAGCAAGCGGAGCTTCTTCACAAACTCGATGAAAGTGAGGATGGCGAACTACATTCCATCATCACGGCTAACCCCGGGATCGACGCCGAACTCGACGCCGCACTCGACAGACCCGTCCATAGCATCCGGCAGATAATCCTGCTGAAGCTGCGGTTGGAAAATGTGATCACCAGGCATTACAAGTATGTCGACGGAACATCATTCTCGGCTCCGATCGTATCGTCGCTCGTCGCGCAGATGCTCGAAGCGAATCCCGCACTGACACCCCAGAACGTCAAACGCATACTCATCGCGACCGCTGAACGCCTGCCGCACTACGAAGTCGACCGCCAAGGCTGGGGCGTTATCGATCCGAGGAGAGCGGTCGAGATGGCGCTTGCTAGCAATAAGCAATAAGCAATTAGCAATTGGCAGAAAGCGACGTGAATTTAGCCACGTCATCTTGGTCCGAGTTGCTAACTAGTTGCTAGTTGCTAATAGCTAATTGCTCCGAAAGTTATACACGATCTGGCCCGTGGTGTTAGAGGCGTCGGGGCGCATTTTTGACTGACGAGCGGCGTTTTCAGCAGCGGAACGGAGAAGTGGGTGGCCGGTGATAGCGCGTGCGGAAACGACGTTCCCGCTCCCATCAACCGAAACCTGAACGCGGACTTGTCCTGAAGCTCCGATCTGTTTCGCCATGGGCGGATAAACGGGTCGCGGCAGACTGACTGCCATCCCATTCAGGACGCCGCCGTTCAGATTCCGACTCGGAGTCGAGGCTGGTGGTGGCGGCGAAGGCGAGCCCGGCCGGATTATCGTCGGCTGCGGCGTCGGGATCGGAGTCCGCGTCGGAGTCGGCGTAGAGTCGTCATCATCAGGCGTCGGCGAAGGCGTCGCGCTCGGACTCGGCCGCGGTGTGGGCGTCGGCGTCGGCGTCTTCACGTTCGCATTCACGTTTGTGTTGAGGTTGATGTTCGAGTTGAAGTTTGCGTTGAGATTAAAATTGAAGTTCGTATCGATGCCGAGATTAGTGTTGGTATTTATGTTCGCATTCACGTTGCCATTCGCGTTCACATTCGAATCAGCCGCGTTGTCGCGTTGCAGAAACCAGACAACGCCACCCAGGACGGACAGAACCGCGATCGTTCCAAGTACCGTGAGTGCTACGACCTTTGCCGTATTCGACTTTGTCCTCTGCTGGTAAGGGGGAGCAACTCTCGCTCCCGCCCGCTCTCCGCGAGATTCTTCGTAGGTCGGAACTACTATTCGAGGGCGCGGGTCGTTGGTCTCGGGGGGCACGGGAATGTTTCTTCTGACCACCGTCACATCGCCCGGATCGTCATCAGCCGCGTCCTCGATGCTCTCGCTCGGCATCGCAACAAACTTCGGTTCCTCTTCTGCGAGAAGCGGGGTACCGTCCTTCATACAAAACCGCAGGATCTCTTCGTCATAACGCGTTTCGCATGTCGGGCAATATTTCATAAGTTATCGAATGCTCGAGGGGACTGGTTGTATTTGTAGGAATGTTTTAACACATTTGCCGCGCCAACAAGAATGGCGCCGCCGAATCGTCCGGTCGATGGCGGACGACATCGACAATTGCTAACAAAAAGAGGCCGCCTTTTTCAGACGGCCTCTTTCCGCATTTAGCTTCCCGTGATCCTATTGAATGCGATACGGAGATGAGATCGGTTGATCTCCTGGCAATCCCCAGCTCACAACTTTGGACGTATCGGTTCCGCTGTTATGGATGTACCAGGTTCCGCCGCGATATACCGCGAAATCGCTTTTTAGATCGCCGTCGTAATCTGCCGGCTGCGGCCTGTCGCCCTCGATTCCCCATTTGAATGCGTTTGTCTGAGCGTCGCTGCTGCGTTGTACCCAGAAGACGCCCGTTGACGGTCGCCAGATGGCCAGGTCCGTGATCGAATCACCATCGTAATCAGCGGGGACAAGTTTATCGGTCGGCAGACCCCA
>JBKJOR010000104.1:0-9632 GCA_046595575.1 Pyrinomonadaceae bacterium
ATACGAGATAGCTTCCATGTCGAGAAACTGCAGCGCTCGAAGTATGGAGTTGTTCTCGGGGACCTCGCGATCAGTGCCCAGGAGATTTATTGTAACTAAGCGGTCGTAGGGTTCGAAGATTTCCAGGTGATCCATTAATGACGAGTATCATAGCGATTTGCTGGTGTGATTGGTAACTGGCGTTGCTGCAAGACCGCTGGAATTTATATTTGGATACTGTTTGCCATGGCACTGTCGCTCCTAATGAGCTTCTCTCCGGTAGGGCTCGATGGCCTGCAAACATACCGCGGCCTAGCCGGCGTTTTTGGAGAAGCTACTCGCTGAGTGGGTTTCACCCTTTAAGTGGCAACTCACCGCCGATTTCGATAAACTAAATGCCATCGAAGGAGAATACCAATGTCGATAGTGATGTATGTGAAGCCCGACTGTCCTTATTGCCAGAAGGCGCGTGACTATTACAACGAGAACAATATTTCGTTCGTTGAGTACGACGCCCAGAACGACAAGACACGTCAGGGCGAAATGCTCGAGTTGAGTGGAGGAGATTTAACTGTTCCGGCGATCGTGATGAACGGAGAGTATGTTCAATCGGGCTGGGGCGACCCTCTCCGCGGCTGAACGATCGTCCTTGATTAGCCGCCAGTTTGGCGGCAATTTAATTTTAGATTTTAGATTTTCAATCTGCGATTGCTGTAAACATCTCACGGCTTTACTTCACCTTGGAAGCGGCTTACGATTAGCACTTGTCGAATAACGGAATTGTGGATCGGAAATCGACGATCGCAAATCTCTTTATGGTTGGTTCGCAAATTGACCAATACAAAATTCAGGAAAAGATCGGCTCGGGCGGACAAGGCACGGTTTATAAAGCTCTCGATACTAAGCTTAATCGTACGGTCGTCATAAAGATACTTCCTCCGGAATTAACTCAAAAGACTGCGAACTTCAGGCGCTTCGAGCGCGAAGCCCAGCTCTGCTCGCAGCTCGACCATCCGAACATCTGCACGATCTACGACTTCAACGAAGAGAACGGCGTTTTCTACATCGCAATGCAGTATGTCGATGGCAAAAACGTGCGCCAGCACGTCTCGGGACGCGCCCTCGAGCTGAGAAGCGCACTTTCTATCGGGATCCAGGTCACTGACGCTCTTGCTTACGCCCATTCGAAGAACATCATCCACCGCGATATTAAGGCCGGTAACATAATGGTCACGTCGACCGGTCAGGCGAAAATCCTCGACTTCGGCCTTGCGAAACTTCTTGAGGATGAAAAGGCCGACGAACACCGCGGTCTGGACCGGACCGAGATAACTGAATTGGGGATCCCATACGGTACCGCGACCTACGCAGCCCCGGAGCAGGCGAAGGGCGAGCGAGCCGACGAGCGTTCCGACATTTTTTCGACCGGCGTACTGCTTTACGAAATGCTGACAGGCATATGGGCGTTTCAAGGTAAGACCGTCATCGACGTGCGACATCAAGTGCTCTATGGCACGCCGCGGCCGATCGCGGAAATGCGTCGCGATCCGCTACCACCCAAGCTTCAGGCGATCGTCGATAAGGCGCTGCAGAAAGAACCTAAGAATCGGTACCAGAAGATCTCGCAAATGCGCGACGATCTACGCGGAGTTTTAACCGAGATCGCGGGCGTCCCTTTGATGGAGGGCGATACGTTTACGCCGGACCATCTCGATGGCGGTGTTCTCAAGCGGGCTTTAAATTGGTTCACCGGCAAATCGGTACCAGAACTGACTTCGGCGTCGGCGTTCACACCGTCGGTGTCCAATCCTCCGTCTTCTGCACCGGATATGACGATCACGTCGACCGGAACAGAGAAAAAGAGCGTCGCGATATTGCCTTTCGCCAACCTCAGCGGCGACCCGAATTCAAACTTTTACGAGTTTGCTCTTGCGGACGCCGTCATCACGGAGCTAGCACAGTTGCGCTCCCTGATAGTCCGGCCAAGCTCTGTGATCGCAAAGTATCAGGGTAAGGAAGTAGATCCGCGCGAAGCGGGGCGCGAACTTCGCGTTCATGCGGTCTTGTCCGCGGGTTTCCTGCGAAGCGGCGATAAGATCCGCGTTACGGCTCAGCTACTCGACGTGCTAACCGGCGAGATCTTGTGGAGCGATAGGATAGACGCTCAGGGAAGCGACATTCTCACCCTGCAGGACGGCATTGCTCAGCGCATTCTCGAGGGTCTGCGGCTCGAGCTATCGGATAACGAACAGGAAAAACTTGGCCGACGACTTACCGATAATGCCGAAGCGTGGGAAGAGTATCTTCGCGGACGCGACAACTTTGGGCGATTCATTTTTCGTACGTTGTCATCCAACGACTGCAATGCGGCGATCCAGAATTTCAAGAATGCTATCGAGCTGGATTCGCATTTTGCTCTCGCATACAGCGGTCTCGGGGCTTGTTATGCCAACCGGTTCTTTAAGGGTCTCGGCGAAGCGGATGACTACACACACGCCGAGACTGCTTTCAGCAAAGCATTTTTCTACGATCCCAACGTTGTCGAAGCTCGTGTCCTGATGACGATGATCTACATGGCACGTGGCGAGAAGAAAAAAGCCCGTGTCGAGATCGGGTTGCTGCAGAAACAGTTTCCGAATGAGGCTCCTCTATATTTTATGAAGGGCGTCATCAACCGGCTCGACGGGAACTATGATGAATCGCTGAAAGCATTTGAGAAACTTTGGCGTCTTGATCCTGCCGCCCGGGCCGTCGGTGCCTACAATCGGGCTCGAATTTTCATTTATAAGCAAGATTACGATCAAGCGATCAAAGAGATCGAATACGGCGAGAAGGCCGAGCCCGACCACCCGATGTTGAAGATCTTCCGGTCCGGCGTATATTACTACCGCGGCGATAACCAGATGGCCATTGATCTGATGAGCAAGGTGTTGGAAGAAAATCCGAACATGGATGGTATACGTCCGCTTTATGCGATCTACCTCGCGGGGTCGGGCCGACCGGATGAAGCAAGGGCCGAGCTTTCTGAAGAGGCCTTGGCTTTGTCGAAGTCAGATCACGACATGGCGTATTGGACGGCGTCCACTTATGCTCTGCTGGGAGAGAAAGATCTCGCCTTCAAATGGTTCAATCGCGCCGTTAAACTCGGAAACCAGAACAAGCCACACTTTGAACGCGATAACAGCCTAGACTCGCTGAGAGACGATCCGCGATTTGATGAGATCATGAGCAAGATCGGCAACGGAGATTAAACGAGTCAATAAAAACGGATTCCGCCCCGGCTATTTGTCTGGGCGGAATCTTTTTTTGTCTGTCGTTCGTCTAGGCCGGAACGTTTTCAGTTGTGACCATCGAACGCACCCGCTTTTTTAGTGCCTTCTCAAAATGTCTTGCTTCGTTCACGCCACCAAATGACAGTTGCGCTAGATTTTGCTCGATTCGCTTTCTGTAATCTGATACCAGTGAATCCGAAACGCCGAGTAGCTCCGCAACTTCCAGTTGGGTGCCGCTGTCAGAGATCAGGTAACAGTGCCAGAGAACATTGATCATCCGGTCGTACTGTTTCTCTTTGCCGCGAACTGACTTGCTCAGATTGTGCAAAAAGCTCTCTACGAATCCGGCCGCTTCCTCTTCGGCTTCGTTGCGAAGGTAATCCTGCTCAGGCGTGGCACGAATATCGGGAATCTCAAAATGGCCTTTTTCGTCGTCGTCGCTATCGCCCGAGCCGCCGACCGGGACGAGATGAATGTCCATTATTGGAAGCCGAGACATGACGAACGACCGCAGCGAGCGAACATCGACAGGGGAATCGATGGCTTTGAAAACTCTGACGATCAACTTTTCCAGCTCAGGGTTGCTGATGACGATCTGTGAATCGCCGGTGCAGCCCACCATCCTGGTGTCGCGCTTCTGAAAGGAGACCGCTTTAACGCGATGGTCCATTTCCTGAACGTCGCGTCGCATTTTCTCGATCGACCAATCAGACAGTCCGTAGAGACGATCTGCCAGCCTTCTATGTGCTTCCGGGTTTCCGATGTTGTCGAATCTCTTGAATGTAGAGCTTGTCTGAATCAACGTCGATATTCGACGAGCCAGCCGATAGGATTCCGGATATCGCTTGCGGAGCTCCGCCGTCAGCATATTCGTCAGTTCGATCTGGCTGATCTCGGCCTCGACCTCAGCGTCGGACATCCCGGTATCGAGATAATGCTGAAATCTCTCTTTGCTCAACAGTGCTACAAATAATTCCTGCGTAAGATCGGTATAGGCGTTATATCTGCCCTCTTCGACCAGAAAGCCCGCTCGCTTCGACGCACGAACAAGCGGATGTGAGGAAACTATTCGATGAAGCTCCAGCCAGATCTGATTCACATCAGACGCATTTAGGCTGTCGTTCCATCGACCGACCTTAACTTGCTTGTTTTGGATTGATCGAGGCAGGCGTTCCTGCGATTTGGGTGAATTCATAAAATGACCTTGCGACGGATGGAGAAGGCAAAGCTCACGCATGTGACGGAAGTTCCGTCATTTGCCTTGTTATCGCAATCGGGATTTTGTAGAAGAAACTTTTGAAAAATCGACTGCCGAGCAGCTAAGTCAATTTGGTTGATGGGTGCGGGACTTCATGCTCCTCGCTACCGACAGTTAAGATACTAGCAGTATTCCTAAAATTGGGCAATACTTTTTTCCATTGTTTAACAGGATTGGCCGCATCGCACATCTTTCCGCAAACCGCGACCCAGGCGATGATAAGTGCCCTGATTCATAAGAGTTTTGGAAAGGCGGGGTGATTGTCGTTTTATTCCAGACGTAACAACTAATTTTTAGTAATTGAATGTGCGCAGTGAGAAGGCGCTTTCGGAAATCTACGCTTTCATACAGACGAATGGGAAATTTCTGCAAGAACAAGGATTGTCCGACATCCCAAGAATTACTGGCGTTCGTCGGAGGGACCGGTGACCAGGGTACCGACGGCGTCATCGGATATCATCTGTCGATCTGCGAATTCTGTTTATCGGAAGTCGAGTTTTACAGGTTCTATCCGCCGGTTGACGAAAAGGTGACTGCGGAAAGGATCCCGGCCCCCTTACTCGAACTCGCCGAGGCACTCTTGCACAAAGATAGAGACCTCACACCTCTGTACCGCTTGATCGACACGAGAAACTAACTGCCGCATATTTCGTCGATCGCCTCACTATACTTTTCGTCGATCACACTCCGCTTAATTTTCAGCGTAGGCGTCATCTCACCCTTGTCGATCGAAAACTCTCGCGTAAGCACATAGACACGTTTCACCCGTTCGTAGTCGCTCAGTTCACGCGTTAGTTCCACCGCGTCCCGTTGAACTCGCTTTACGACGAGGGGATTCTCGGCCAGTTCTTCGCGTGCGCCGTCGAACGCGATCTTTTCTTCTCGCAGCGTTTCTTTCAAAGCATCCCAGTCCGGAACGATCAAGGCTCCCACCTGTTTTCTGCCGCTTCCCACAACGACCGCCTGTGATACCAGGGGGCTTTGCTTCAACAGGCTCTCAACTTGGAGCGGTGCGACATATTTTCCGTTCGAGAGTTTGAACAAGTCTTTCAGTCGATCCGTTAGGTAGTAGCGTCCGTCCTTGTCGACATAGCCGACGTCACCGGTGTGATAGAACCCGTCGTCGTCGATCGCCTTAGCAGTCTCCGCCGGGTTATTGTAATAACCCTGCATCACATTCGGACCCCGAACGAGGATCTCGCCATCTGACTCCGCGATCTTCATCTCGATTCCTTCGAAAGGCGTCCCGATCGATCCGACCTTGCTATCGTTGGGCCGGTTTGCCGATACAACGCACGCCTCGGTCATACCGTAGCCTTGCAGGATCGGAATGCCGGCACCCCAAAACGCGTACGATAACTTCTTAGATAGAGGGGCTCCGCCCGAAACAAAAAATCTCATTCTGCCGCCGACTCCGTCGCGCCATTTTGAAAAGACGAGCCGGCTCGCAAGTGCGTGTTTCGCCGCGAGAACAGGAGATACTGAGCGATGCATGTCCACTGCTTCCCAGTAGTCCTGACCGACCTCGAGAGCCCAATCGAACAGCTTGGTTCTCCAACCGCCGGCCGCCTTCCCTTTCTTGACGATCTTGTGATACACCTGCTCAAAAAGGCGCGGGACAGCGGTCATGATCGTCGGCCGGACTTCCTGAAGATGCGAGGCCAGCTGATCGAACGCGGCGCAGTAGTTGATCGAGACGCCATTTGCACACAGGACGTAAAAAACGCTTCGCTCGAATATATGCGAGAGCGGTAGTACGGCGAGGCTGCAGTCCGTCGTCTTTATCGTAAGTCCGCCGGAGATCGCACGGATGTTCGAGACAAAATTCTGGTGCGTAAGCATCACCCCTTTCGGTTCGCCGGTTGTGCCCGATGTATAAATGATCGTCGCAAGATCGGTGCTCTTGATCTTTCCAAGTTCGTCCTCAAAGGCGGAAGGTTCGGAATCGCCTGCCAGACTGCCCTGACTTTCTACTGATTCAAGGCTGACAGCCCGGCTTTCGTTTTCAGGCACGTCCTCCTTATCGAAGAAGATCAACTTTTCGAGCCGCTCAACACTCCGGATCGCATCTTCGGCATGTCGGTATAGCTTCTTACCCGATATACAAAGTATTTTCGCGTTTGAGTTTTCGAGAATGAACCGGATCTGTTCGACCGCCTGGGTCGTATAGATAGGTACGTTTACGGCCCGCAGCGAAAGGATGGCCAGGTCGGTCAGCGACCACTCGGGACGATTCTCGGAAATTATCGCGATCCGGTCGCCGGCGCGAACCCCGAGTGACGAAAGTCCAAGAGCTATCCTTTTAAGTTTGGCGATAGCATCGGATCCCGAAAGACGGTGCCAGACGTCTCCGACCTTGTAAGCCAATGCGTCGGGCTTTTCATGCCGGCGGAAGGCTTCAATGCAAAAGTGCGGGATGGTTTGCGGTAGATCTTCAAATCCGGTCAAGTTTCCAGAGCTCATTTAGTTGTCGAGGAGATGGTCGAATTACTTAAGTTTTGTGGATTTATTCTTGCAGACAGCTGCGGTTAAGTCCAATAGATTGCCTTTCCTTATCTGCGAATCTATAGATCTTGGAATCGAACTAGTAACGCAAAACCCCGCTGATATGGATCCGCTTTCCGTCATCCTGCGGCCGGTGTAGGGCCTGATCTAAACAGATCGGACCAACATCTCTTTAAAGCCAGGCTTAGACCCAATAGTTTCGATCGAGCGAACGGTAGTTGATCGCCTCGCTGATGTGAGTCGGCTGAATGTGCTCGCTATTCTCGAGGTCGGCGATGGTTCGCGAGACTTTTAGGATACGGTCGTGTGCACGAGCGGAGAGTCCTTGTCGCTCCATCGCTTTCTCAAGAAGCGCTTCGCAAGCCTCATCGAGTGCGCAGTGGACGCGTATCTGCCTTGGCGACATTGCGGAATTCGAATACACGCCATCGCCATCGAATCGCTTAAGTTGTTTCTCCCGGGCTTTGATAACGCGCTGCCGGATGGCCGCCGACGGTTCGCTCGGCTCCACGTTCTTGCCGCGTAGCTCGTTGAATTTCACGGCCGGAACATCGATGTGAATGTCGATGCGGTCCATCAGCGGACCGGAGATTTTTCCTACATAGCGCTGGATCTGAATCGCCGAGCAAGTGCACGGACGTGTCGACCCGAAATATCCGCACGGGCATGGATTCATCGACGCGACCAACGTGAAGTTCGCGGGGAATGTAAGCGACGATGCCGCCCGAGATATCGTCACCTGCTTGTCCTCCATCGGCTGGCGCAGGACCTCGAGCACATTGCGATCAAATTCGGGAAGCTCGTCGAGAAAGAGAACACCGAGATGTGCGAGAGACACCTGGCCTGGGCGCGGAATCGATCCGCCACCGATGAGTCCTGCTTGCGACACGGTGTGATGCGGCGACTCGAATGGACGTTCGGTTATCAAACCTGAGCGTCCGGTCAGTCCGGCAACCGAGTGAACCTTCGTGATCTCGAGAGCTTCTTCGAACTCGAGTGGAGGAAGAACAGTCGGCAGCCGTTTCGCGAGCATCGTCTTTCCAGAACCGGGCGGGCCGATGAAAAGGATATTGTGCCCCCCGGCGCTCGCGACCTCGAGGGCTCGTTTGGCGGTCGCCTGGCCGCAGACTTCAGAGAAATCTATACGGTAGTTGTGTGCGTCCGCTCGAAGCTCCGCGATGTCGAGCTTGAGTGGAGGAACGCGCGTTTGATCCCCTGAGGCGATCTCCTGTACAAGCAACGCCGCCTCCCTCAGATCGCGAACCGGAAAAACATCGATGCCCCGGACAACCGCCGCTTCGCCGGCGTTCTCTTCGGGAAGTAGCAGATACTTAATGCCCGCGTTCCGGGCGGTCAATGCGATCGATAATGCTCCGCGGACCGAGCGAACACGTCCGTCGAGCGACAATTCTCCGATGCTGAGTACATTCGAGAGGTCGGGGAGGTTTCCGAGGTCGCCGTTCGCACCGAGTATCCCCAATGCGATCGGCAGATCGAAACTCGCACCTTCTTTTCTAACATCAGCAGGCGCGAGATTGATCGTAGTTTTGTGAAACGGGAAAAAGTAACGGCTGTTAGTGATCGCCGCGCGTATGCGTTCGCGGGATTCGCGGATCGCGGTGTCCGGCAAGCCGACGATAGTGACCGCAGGCGACGGATCGGCTTCCTTCGCCATCGGCTGCAAATTAACCTCGATATCGACGATAAGAGCGTCGATACCATACACGGCCGCTGACTGGGAGAGGAACAGCATAGTAATATTGAATTTGCGAAATTGTATATCAACTCGGGGAAAAATCGGAAATGAAAACGAAATTTGCGGCGGCGGACGAAAATTTCAAGGTACGCGTGCGTGAGAGTTTCGATCGACAGCCAGTCATGAGCACGATCGGAGCAGCGCTTGTGCTCGTCGAGGCGGGTGTCGTTGAGATCCAGCTAACAGTCCGGGAAGATCTGACGCAGCAAGACGGCTTCATACACGCTGGGATCGTCGCCACCATTCTCGACAGTGCTTGCGGGTATGCTGCCTACAGCCTGATGCCGGTCGGATCGTCGGTACTCAGCGTCGAGTTCAAGGTAAATCTTTTGGCACCCGCGAAAGGTGCGACGATCAAGGCTCGCGCCGAAGTTAAACGCGCTGGCCGCACCCTCACAGTGTGCTCGGCTGACGCATACGCCGACGGGAAAATTTGCTCGACCATGCTCGCAACCATGATCTGCCTCCGCGACGAGAACCGTTAGCGGGGCGAACAGATACGACAGTAAAGCTTAAGAAGAGCCCGAGTATTTAAACGAATGCTTTCCGCTAAACCTCTGTAATTAAATGTTTACAGGCGTTTCCCGGACGCGCTAGGATTCACTGGCGAGAGCAATGTATGGACACGAGCACTATAAAATTTGAGATACCGGATGCGCGGCTGAGAGGGCTGGTGTCGGAACTTCGCGAATCGATAAAGGACGACTGCGGGACGGAATATTCGGAGTCTGCCATTAGAGATTCCGTTATCACCTGGCTGAATTCGAGGTTGGATACACTTTTTGAAGATGCGCTAGAGCGGTTAACGTCTCCGAGTTTCGATGACGCCCGCGACTTTGCTCGAATGCTCGACAGTGCCACA